>JBFJTV010000100.1:0-8514 GCA_041625075.1 Candidatus Polarisedimenticolaceae bacterium
CCCCTCCAGCAGATCCTCGAACGACACCACCAGACCCCGGGAAAGCATCAACATGTCGAGCAGAAGCGCTCCCACCGCGGCAATCCCGGCCATGCCCAGCGCCGCCCGGGCGGGCTGCCGCACCACGGCGCGCCATGCGAATGCCAGCGGGCTCATCGGCGAAGAAGGGCCACGATGTCGCGCCGGAGAAGCGTCCAGGATGCGACCACACCCGCGACCACGCCAAGCGGCACGGCGAACGCGAGACAACGGGCCACGATCCCCGGCGTGACGTTGACGAAGACCAGCGACGTGTCGTAACGCCACTGGAAGAAGCGGTTGACGCCGCCCTCGGTCGCCGCCGCGACGACGACTCCGAAGACGGCACCCGCGAGCGCGATGAAGGTCCCCTCGATCAGAACTTCCACCAGGATGTGTCTCTTGGAAAAGCCGAGCAGTCTGAGGATCCCGACGGTCTCGCGACGCTCCTCCGCCCGCATGACCATGAGGGCCAGGAGAAAAGCCGTGCTGGCGATGACCGTCACCATGGCGATCGCGGTGTGAAAACGCTCGAGCGCCTCGAACACGGTGGTCTCGCTCTCCGAGGGGGCCGTGGGAACGGCCACCAGCCCGGGTGCGCGCGCCACGAGGTCCCGGATGAACGGTTTCGCATCGGAAGGGTCGGCGAGCGACACGTTGATCGCGGTCACCGTCTCGCCGGATTGCGGATCACCGGGCGTCGCGGTCAACCCCAGAAGGTCGGGGAGGTGCATGCGGGTTTCGAGGCGCGCGCGCGTCAACCGCATCGGGTCGGCAACCGGCTCGTAGATCTCCACGATCCGGAAGGTCCTCGGGTCGGCGCCATCGGGGTGCGCGCTCAGCGTAATCAGGTCCCCCCGGGCAAGATCGCGCGATTCGGCCAGCTGCCGCGAGATCGCAATGGTGGGTGAAGACTCAAAGGAGTCGGGATCCGCGAACAGCGCGGGGCTGGCCAGGGCCACGAGGACGATGAGCAGACAGAGGTAGGCGCGCCGCATCTCGAAGCGGGAATCGTAGCATGCGTCGCCGGCCCCGAGCGCGACCTGGACGGTTTCCCTAGGGACCGATTCGAAAGGCGGCGACGGCCACGGGACGGCCGCGGGTCTCGAGCCTGCGGGCGAGTGAGCGGATGAGATCGGGCCACCCGGGCTGGCCGATCCAGCTCTCCGCGGTGACGCGCTTCGATCGGAGCGGACGGCGGGTGAGGATCTCCGCCCAGTCCGGTCGTTCCCGGCCGTCGAGATCGATGGCGACGGCCTCGAACAGCGGTCCTTCCTTGAAGATCGCGAGCAACCCGAAGGCATCCGCGGCGAGTCCCTTGACGGCGGCGTGAAGCAGCGTGACGCGGCCCTTGGGTGTCTCGGCGAGGTGGGCCAGGATACCTTCGACGAAAGGATGTCCCGAGGCGTAGAAGTCGATGGTCTCCTGATCGACCGCCTCGGCGCGGTTGAAGCTCCCGAGAAAGCTCGAACCCCCGGGAACGCCGGGAAGGCTCTCGACCATCGACTGGCTTCCGAGCTCGACCGAATAAACCGCCTCGCCGCGCTGGCGCTCGACCGTCAGGCCGAGACGCTCGCTCGCGTCCACGATGACGTTCTCGGTGAGCTCCTCGAGCTCCGGTGGGACGCGCGACAGAATGCCGTCGGCCATCTCTCCACGGTACGGGTCACGATGAAGCTCGTGATAGGCGGCGGTGCGAACCCGATCGTCGGCCTCTCTCGCCTCCGAGACGATTCTCTCGAAGGTCGCCGGGTCGAGCGACGCCGAGCCGGAGACGGCGGTCTCGCCGATCGCAGGCTCGACGACGGATAGCTCTCGCTGCAGTCCCCCGAGCGGTTTTGTGAACAGCCCGAGCGACTCGTAGAGCCGCGCGACATCGGCCGCGAGGCCCCGGGTCGGGCAGAAGTAGACGACCTCGACGGGAATCGTCCGGCCGATGCGATCGAGACGTCCGATGCGTTGCTCGACGACCATCGGGTCCCACGGAAGATCGAACAGCACGAGACGCGTGCAGAACTCGAAGTTGCGACCCTCGCCCCCGCATTCGGTGGAGACCAGCATCGAGGGGCCGCCCGCGAGGCGGAACTGCGCGACCTCGATATCCCGCTGGGCGGGAGAGATGTCCTCGTGAAAGACCCCGACCCTGATCTGCGCGAGACGGCTCATCGCCGTCTTGACCAGCTCCAGGGTCTCCCGATACGCGACGAACACGAGCGTCTTGTCGCCGTCGTCCCTCCACGTTCTGGCGCTGGCGGCGAGCCACGAAAGACGGGGATCGTTCTCGTCGGCCTGCCGCGCCGGGTCCCGGAGCGCGGCCGCGTCGGTGTCGAGCACGGCCTCGAGCGCCGCGCCCGAGGACAGCGATCGCACGATCCTCTCCCCCTTGTTCCGAAGGGCCACGGCGTGCGGCGCCGGCAGCTGTCGAACCGCCCGCTCGAGCGCGAGCCTCGTGGCCCACGCGTCGTCGTCGATCGCCACCGGGGACGGTTCGCGTGGCGGCAGCCCTCCGATGTCGACGCGGCGCGCCGCGCTCGTGCACGGCGGGAGCGGCTCGCGCCGAGCGAGTCGCTCGTCGAAGGTCTCGGTGTCGGGGAGATCGTCGGGCCGCAGCAGTTGCAACAGCCGGAAGAACCCGTGAGCATCGTCGTCGAGCGGGGTGGCCGTCAGGAGTAGGACGTGTCGCCCGAGCGCGGCGATCGGTTGGATGGCACGGTACTCGGGGTTGCCGGGATGACCGGGACGGCGTCGGACCCGGTGGGCCTCATCGACGATCAGGAGATCGATGTCGCTCTCCACCGCGCGCTCGGTCAGCCAGGGGTTGTCCCGCAGCATGTCCATGCCCAGAACCACCCTCGAGTGCGCGTCGAACGGGTTGAACCCCCGACCGAAGTCGCGATCGACGTCCGCGAGGCGTTTGTCGTCCAGGAGCACGAACACCTGGTGGTACTTGCGCCACAGCTCGCCCAGCCACTGGATGGTCAATGTCTCGGGGACGACCACCAGGGTGCGGTCGGCACGTCCCGTTCTCAAGAGGTGGTTGAGGATCAAACAGGCCTCGACGGTCTTTCCGAGACCGACCTCGTCGGCCAGAAGCCACCGCACCGGATCGCTGCGCGTGGCCCGTTCGGCCGCGTAGAGCTGGTGGGGGAACAGCTGGATCCGGCCGCCGAGAAACGACCCCAGCCCGTCGGCCTCACGGATCGCCGCGAGATGGAGAACGTCGAGGCGATTCGAGAAATCGTCGAGGTCGTCGATGTCACCCTGCGCAAGCCGCTCGAACAACCGGTCGCCGGCGATCGCGGGCCACAGCTCCAAATCGCTGATAACGCGTCCGTCCGCGAGCCTCAACTCGCCGTCCTCGAGCACCGTCTCGACGATCACGCTCTCACCCGTGGTCTCGAGGATGCCGCGCGACCCCGCGCGAAACTCGACAAGCTCGAGAGCGTCGGTGTCGGCCGCAAGGCGAAGGACGTTGCCGGACGCCGGAAAGGCGACGACCAGCGTACGGCCCTCGACGGCGACGATCCGTCCGGGCCCCAGCTCGCGGTTGAAGCGGTGGATGACGCGTTTGCTTATTCGATCGGGCATAGAGGTGGCACGACGTGGCGACTCACTCGTCCTGCAGGACTCCGTGGAGACCCTGGACGACTCCGGCGATCTTCTCGAAGTCCAACGTCTCCGGGAGATCGGTCGGACGGTGATAATTCGGGTTCCGCATCATCGCGGTGTCCGTGACCAGCACGCCCGGAAGGGCGAGACGGCGGAACCAGTAGTGGTCCGACCAGTCGATTCCGGGGATGGCCGACGGTCCCCGGAACGACAACACCGGGAGCGCGTCCGCCGACCGCATGCCGCGCTTGACCTTCTTGATCCACTGGCCCGCGCCCGTGTCGCCCACCACGCCGATGAAGTCTCCCTCCGAGGGATAGTACAGGCGGAGCAGCGTCAGCGGGACGAGCTGGCTCCGCGGCTCGTCCGAAAAGTACCCGACACAGTCGAGCGCGATCATGAGCTCGACGTCGATCCCTTCGTTTCTGATCTCCTGGGCGAAATGATGGCTGCCCATGGCCTCAGTCGAGAAAAACGGGGGTTCCTCGGTGGAGAACGCCGCAAAGACCTGGGTGCGGCGCGGCCGGCGCTCGGGGAGGGTCCGGGCCAGCTCGAGAAGGGCCGCCACCGAGCTCGCGTTGTCGTCGGCCCCGGGGAGGGGACCGGCGGTGTCGTAGTGCGCCCCGACGATCACCGTCCCGGCGCCGGGATCGGACCCCTGCCGCGTGCCGATCACGTTCCGGAAAGTCGTGCCCTCGACGACGTATGGTTGCTCGCGCACATCGAGCCCGGCGTTACGGAACTCGTCGCCGATCCACCTCGCGATACGGTCGAGATTGCGCGGCGAACCGTAGTCGCGGGGCATGAGCTCACCGCACAGCCGCTCCACGTCTTTCCGCAGGCGATCTTCCGAGACCGGTCTCCGCTCGAACTTCTCGGGGACGGAGAACACCACCGGTCCGCGGACGAGTACACCGATCAGCACCACGAGACCCGCCAGGGTGAACAGAGCAACGCCGAAAGCGATCAAAATTCTGTTCCGCGTTCGGGCGGTCACGGCGGCGAGCGGAGCACAGCCCGCACGGGGCTGGCGTCAAAACCCACGAACCGCAGCGGAGCCGCGATCAGCTCGTACTCGCCCTCCGGAACGCCGTCGAGCACGATGCCCTCGAGAATCAGGATGTCGTGCACCAGACACCGCCGGTGGCTCGGGAGGTTCTTCGACGTCGCCGGATCGACGCTCGGGGTGTCGATCCCGACGAGACGGACCCCGGCGTCGTGCAGGTGGTCGATCATCCCGGGTGAGAATGCCGCAAAATCTCCGTTGAAACGTGTCGGGTCGGGGAACGTCCCGGTTGCGAACAGCACCCGTTCGCTCGTTAACGGGGCGCGCAACGCCTCGACCGCGATGAGCGCCCCGCGTTCGACATCCACACGAACGACCTGGCAGGGGCCGATGCAGCGCTCGAGCGCCACCAGCTCGATGCTCGGCGCGTCGGCGCCGTAGTGGCTCGGCGCGTCGACGTGCGCGCCGACGTGAACGGTGGTTCGGAGCGTCGAGAGCGTCAGATTGGCCCCACGCTTCATGTCGAGGAGGACCTCGCGGGACGGCGGGGTGTCACCGGGAAAGACCTTCGTCGCGTCCGACACCGGCGGCGTGATGTCGTAGATTTTCTGGCTCACAGCTCGTGCCGGACCGCCCACAGGTCGGGAAAGATCGGGCGGAACAGAGATCGCTTGAGAAACTCGACGCCGAGGCTGCCGCCGGTGCCCTTTTTATTTCCGATCGTTCGTTCGGCGATCTTGACGTGGCGGTAACGCCACTCCTGGAGCCCCTCGTCGATATCGGTCATCATCTCGAACAGGATGGCGACGTCCGGCTGCTCGGTATAGAGCCGTAGGATCCCGGCCTGAACGTCGGGGTCGGGGATGGTGCTCTCGGTGACATCCTTGTTCCGGATGCGGTCGGGGATCGCCACGCCTCGTTTCTCGATGAAGCCGTAAAAGTGGTCCATCAACGACCGCTGCCGGAGCCTGTTTTCGAGAACCTCGCGCGCCGGCGTCCCGTCGCCGTGGTACTTGAGCATCTCGGGTCGTTTGTAGCCGAGCACGAACTCGACCTCGCGAAACTGCACCGACTGGAAGCCCGAGGCGGTGTCGAGACGATCGCGGAATGAAGCAAACGACAACGGGGTCATCGTCTCGAGAATGTCAAGCTGCCCCACGAGCGTCTTGAGAATCATGCGAATGCGCTTCAGCGTTCCGATGGCGCCGAACAAATCGCCGGCGGTAAAGTCGTCCATCACCTTGTCGAACTCGTGCAGCAGCTCCTTGAACCACAGCTCGTAGACCTGGTGGATGACGATGAACAGCATCTCATCGTGCTCGGGCGGCTTCGACCGCGGCTCCTGCAACGCGAGAAGCCGGTCCGTCATGAGGTAGCTCGAGTAGGTCAGCTCACCATCTCTTTTCATGATCTTCTCCGCATGCTCGAGGCCTCAAAATACCCACGCCATGATCAGGATCAAGACCAGCGCGAGCACGGCCACGACCGCCGCAGTCAGTCTTCGATTCTGTTGCCGATTCCTCGCTACCGCGTCGGCGTACGGGATGCGACTGAACGTCACCATGGTGTACAGGGGAAGATACCAGCCGGGGAGTGCACGGTGGAACAGGTGCCCGAGTTTCTTCTTCAACAGGAAGCCCCTCGACGACACGTGGTCGCGCATCTCGATGAAGTTGTCGATGGCCAGATCAGCGAGCGTGTCGACGTGGACCTTACGCCGGCGGTAGTATTCTGAGAACGCCTTTTCGAGATCGTCGGCGTGCAGTGTGAGACACTCGTCGAGAACCACGCAGTCCTCAAAGGACGCGTTCGCCCCCTGGCCGTAGAACGGGACGACGGCGTGACAGGCGTCGCCGAGGAGGACCGCCCTGTCGCGGTAATACCACGGAGCGCTTCGCACCGTCACGAGCGACGAGATCGGGTTCTCGAAGAACTCCCGCGTGAGGTCCGGCATGTTGGGAACCGCATCGGGGAAACGCTGCCGGAAGACCCGGAGGAGATCCTCTTGGTCTCGCACCTCCGCAAAACTGTTCGGCCCCTCGAACGGCCAGAACAACGTGCAGGTGAACGACCCGTCCCGGTTCGGGAGCGCGATCATCATGTATCCGCCGCGCGGCCAGATGTGCAGTGCGTGGGGCTCCATACGGTAACCGCCGTCCGGACCCGCAGGGATCGTCAACTCCTTGTAACCGTGCTCGAGGTAGTCCTGGCGATAGTCGAAGCGGTCGAGCCGCATGAACTGCCGCCGCACGGCGGAAAAAGCGCCATCCGCGCCGACGACCACGTCGGCCTCGACCACCCGGTCGTGGCCGGTGTGGGTGTTTTCGAACGTGACGCTCGGGGCGTCGAGATCTACAGCGGTGCACTTCTCGCCGAAGAACAGCCTGACGCCCGGGCGCTCGCCGGCGGCCTCGATCAGCGCCCGGTTGAGACCGGCCCGCGACACCGAGTTGATGGTGTGATGCTCCTCGGTGCCGTAACGCTGGAAGGTCAGCGTCCCGTCCTCGGAGTGCATCATGCGGCCGCGCATCGGGACCGCCTGCTCGAGGATCCTGCCGTCCAGATCGATTCCCGCGAGCGCGTTGATTCCGCGGGTCGAGATCGCGAGGTTGATCGACCGGCCCCCCGCCGCGCCCTCGACACGCGGGTCGTCGCGGCACTCGTAGACCTCGACGTCGTAGCCCGCCCTCGCTAGATAGCCGGCCATCAAGGCGCCACCGAGACCCGCGCCGACCACCACGAACTTCTTACCGGCGGCCGTTCTCACGAGACGTGCTCCGAGAGGATGCGCGCAAAGCGCCAGACCTCGTGAAAGGTGTTGTACAACGGAACCGGGGCGACCCGCACGACATCCGGCTCGCGGAAGTCGGCGACGACTCCTGCGGTCTCCAGCGAGCGGAACAGGTCCTTCGATCGGTCCGCAACCTGGATCGAGAGCTGGCACCCCCGCGCCGATTCGTCCCGCGGAGTCAAGACGCGAATGCCCTGTGTCGAATTCCGGTCGATGAGAAACTGCAGGTAACCTGTCAGTGCGACGGACTTCTGACGTAGCCGGTCCATCCCGACCTCGTCGAAGATGTCGAGAGACGCCTTCAACGGCGCGAGGGCGAGAATCGGTGGGTTGCTCAGCTGCCAGCCGTCTGCGCTTTTCCGGGGGACGAAATCGGGCTGGAGATGCATGCGAAACCGTGTCGCCGGGTCGTTGCCCCACCACCCCCCGAACCGCGGAAGGGAGGTGTCCGACAGGTGGCGCTCGTGGACAAAGCACCCCGCGACCGCACCAGGGCCGGAGTTGAGGTACTTGTAGGAGCACCACGCCGCGAAATCCACGTTCCAATCGTGGAGCCGCAGCGGGAGGTTCCCGGCCGCGTGCGCGAGATCCCAGCCGACCACGCAGCCCCGCGCCTGCGCCGCGGCGGTGATCCGTGCGACGTCAAACACCTCGCCGGTAAAGTAGTTGACGCCGCTCATCATGACGAGCGCGATCTCGTCACCCTGTTCCGCGAGCAGCTTCTCGATCGACCCTGTCGAGCCGGTACCGGCGTCGCCGGGTTGCGGTGCGACGATCAGTCCGTCTTCGGGGTCTCGACCGTGATAGGCGAGCTGGGTCTTCACGGCGTAGGTATCCGACGGAAAGGCGAACGACTCCATCAGGATCTTGTAACGCTCGGGTGTCGGCCGGTAGAAGCTGACCATCATCAGGTGAAGGTTGACGGTCAGCGAGTTCATCATGACGACTTCGCCGGGAAGCCCCCCGACCAGGCGTGCCCCGATCTCGTGGAAGATCTCGTGGTACGAGTACCACGGGATGGCGCCTTTGAAATGCGCGTCCAGCAGCGTGATGGCAGCGTCGAATTCAGACAGGTTACCATTAATGTCAA
>JBFJTV010000101.1:0-8501 GCA_041625075.1 Candidatus Polarisedimenticolaceae bacterium
GCCTGCTTCAGGATGAAGTTCAGGGGGTTGCCGGGAAACGACCGGCATGGGCGGATACAGACGTCGAGGTCGAACCGTTGTCTCATCCCCACGATCGGGCTGAAGTAGGTCAGACCCTTGTCTTGAAGCTCCGGTTTGAGCTCCTCCGCCGCGAGGTGCTTGGGCTTGGACGTGATCGCGCCGAACAGCCCGAGCTTGTGCTCGGCGAGCAGTTCGATTGTGCGGTCGGGAAGCGCGTTGCCCTCGTTGATCCAGAACTCCCACCCGATGTCGGCGTGGACGTAGTTCGCATCGAATCCCACGGCTTCGAGGACCCGGAGCGCTTCGGGAAGAACGGTCTGCCCGATGCCGTCCCCGGGCATGGTTACGACGGTGTACTTGGCCATCTGCTCTGTCGTCCTCCAGTGTTTGGGTTGCTGGCTGAGTTTCAGTCCAGACCCAGGGTCGAACGCACCTGGTTCTCGACCCCGCCGGCGACGACCAGCGATTGCGGCACGCCTCCGAGGGCCGGGAAACGGAACGTCTGTGCACGGTAGGTCACGGTCCCGGAAGCAAAGTCGACCTCGACCTCGTCGCCGGGAATCACGGTCTTGTCGCCCCGACCGATCTCGGCGGTGAACGACTCGCGAAGCCGGTCGATCAGGTCCGGGCACTCGATACACGGAAAGCCGTTGTTGAACGCGTTGCGTAGATAGGTCTGGCTGAAGCTCCCGGCGATCACCATCGCGATCCCCTTGGCGCGCAACGCGGTCGCGGCCTGCTCGCGGCTGGACCCGGTACCGAAGTTCCGCGCCCCGACCAGGACGTCGCCGCGACCGACACGCCCCGCAAACGCCGGGTCGTAGTTCTCCATGACGACCTCGGCCATCATCTCGGGGGTCATGCCGTCGCGATAGGTGTAATCCTTGCCGTAGATCCCGTCGGTGTTGAGGTTATCCGCGGGGACGAAGACGAGACGGCCGCGAACGCGGTCGGGGAACCCCGCGAGGATCTCGACCCGCTCGCTACCGCGCGGCGGCGGCCCGACGATCTCGATCGATGTCTTCAGGGCGCGTCGCTGAAGCTCGCCGGGACCGGTGATGTAACCGGCGATCGCAGAGGCGGCGACGACCGCCGGACTCGCGAGATAGCACCGGGCCTCGCGCGACCCCATGCGGCCCTTGAAGTTCCGGTTGGTGGCCGAGATACCGACCTCGCCGGGTTCGAGAAGACCGGTACCGAGGCCGATGCACGGACCGCAACCCGGCGGCAACGCCCGTGCGCCCGCGTCGAGCAGGGTCTTCCAGGCACCGCGTTTCTGTGCCTCCGTCTGCACCTCCCGGCTCGCGGCGGCGACGTAGAAGCTCACGCCGTCGGCGACCTTTTTGTCCTCGAGCACCTTGGCGGCGGCCTCGAGGTCCTCGACACGCGAGTTGACGCACGAGACCAGGTAGGCCTTCTGGATCGGGATCTTCTGCTGTTCGAGCTCGGCGAGCGCGGTCATCTCCTGGACGGTATCGGGTCCCGAGACGTGCGGGGTGACCTCCGACAGATCGAAGGTGATCCTGGCGGCATAGACCGCGTCGTCGTCGGGGGAGGTGGGCGTTTTCTTCCACCTGTCGAGCTGCTCGTCGTTGATCCGACGGATTCCCTTGCGGGAGAGGATTCGGCGGCGTTTCCGGATGTAGTCGATCGTGACGGCGTCAGTCGGAAACCACCCGACGAGGGCCCCCCACTCGGTCGTCATGTTCGAGATCGTCATCCGGGCGTCCATGGTCAGGCTGGCCACCCCGGGACCCACGAACTCGGCGGCGGCGTTGAGGACCTCGCCCTGGTTGTACCGCCCGCATAACGCGACGATGACGTCCTTCCCGGTCGCGCCCTCGGGAAGCTCGCCCTCGAAGACCACCTGCACCGAGCGCGGGATCTGCCACCAGAACTCCCCCGTGGCCCAGATCGCGGCGGCGTCGGTTCGCACCACCGGTGTCCCGACGGCTCCGAGCGCACCGTACATGTTCGAGTGCGAGTCCGAGCCGACGACGAACGCGTCCGGGATGACGTACAGCTGCTCGCACATGATCTGATGACCGATTCCGGACCCCGCCGGATAGAAGTCGACGCCCTGCTCCTTGGCGAAGGCCTTGATGGCGCTGTACTTCTCGAGATTCTCTTCGGACCGGTTCTGGATGTCGTGGTCGAGAATGAAGACGGGCTGTTTGGGGTGCAGGACCCGTGGCGCGCCGATCGCGCGAAACTTCTTCATGACCGGCGCGGTGTTGTCGTGGGTCATGACGTGACGCGGTCGGATGGCCAGGAAGTCACCGGTACGAACCGGACGGCCCTCGGGCCCTGAGGTCATGTGTGCCTGCGCGATCTTCTCGACGACCGTCTGACCCATCGCTGTCCCCTTTTAGGCTCGAAGCTCTTCCAAGAGCTCGGTGATCGTGCCGAGCCTCTCGAGGTTCCAGACCATCTCCTTGACGCGCTCGATCGACGCTCCCGAAAGGACGGGACCGGCCAGAGCGTCGAACTTCTCCTCGATCTCGGCGTCGGTGAGCGGATTGCGCGGATCGCCCTTGGGGTAGTCGATCTGCTTGGTGTGCTCGGCACCGTCGGTCGTCCGGACCGTCACGATGACGCGTTGCAGCTCGGGGAACAGCGCTTCGATCTCGGGGTCCGCAACCACCTCGACCTTGTCAAGCTGCGCCCGGATCTTCGGATCCATGATCTTCTCGTCGGTGAACTGCACCGGGGTAACCTGGCGATCGGCCACCGCCGCGGCGATGACGTAGGGCAGGGAGTGATCGGCGGTCTCCTTGGTACGCGGATCGTACTTCGAGGGATCGGCGAGGATGTCCGCCGCCCGCGCGAGCGAGCGGATGTGGACCTTCTCGACCTGCTCGGGTGCGAGGTCATGCTCCTTGATCAGATCGAGCGTGCATGAGATCGGAGCGTGCGTCAGCGCCTCCGTGGGAAACGCCTTCATCCCGCACTGCGTGATCCTCCATGACTCGCCGAGACCGTCGGTCAGGATCTCGAGCTTCCACTCGGGACCCATGCAGTGCACCAGCCCTTCCTTGCCGTCGATCACGTGTTCGGGGCCGGTGTAGCCCTTCTCCGCGAGCAGCGCGGCCAGCACGCCGCTCTGCGTCGCCATCGGGTCGACCGTGTTCTTCATCATCGTCAGCTTCCCGGCGGTGACCGCGCCGAGCGTGCAGTGCCGGCTGGCCGAGATCCCGATGGCGTGCTGGATCTTCTCCCAGCCGAGACCGAGCATCTTGCCGGCGACGATGGGAGAGACAAACGCGGTCAGCGTCGCGTGGTGCCACCCACGCTCGCGGATGCCGGGGAATGCGGCCTCGCACAGCCGCTGCTCGAACTCGTGACCGAGGACGATCCCGACGATCAGCGCGCGGCCGTCGAGCCTCCGTTGCTCGCCGCACGCCATCGCGGCGGGAATGATGTCCGACGGATGCGACGGATCCTGCTTCCAGTAGATGTCGTTGTAGTCCATCACCCGGACCATCAACGCGTTGAGCAGCGACGCGGTGACGGGGTCGAGCTTTTGCCCGGTGCCGATCACGGTGCAAGGACCGTTGCCGGCGTGCTCGCCCAGCACGTCGAGGGCGATCTTGACGTCGTGCTGCAGGAAACCGCCGATCGCGCAGCCGAGCGAGTCGAGCAGATAGCGCCGTGCCTCGCGAATCGCGTCCTCGGAGAGATGCTCGTAGGACAGCTGCTCGGCCCAGCGGGACATCGTTGCCGTGATCGTTCCGTCGGTGCTCACTCTTGGGCTCCTCTACTTCGTCAGGTTCTTGAACGGGAGATAACTCATGAAGTCGGCGTGGTGGACGATGGTTGCCTCGGTGCTGCGTTTGACGAGGTCACCCTCCGCCGCATGGGTCGCGATGATGTGACAGACGTCGTCGGGCACCCCACAGCTCATGGCGAGGTGCACCCCCGTGAATGGATGGCGCAACGCCTGCCCGCGCGAGCTTTGCCGGGCCTTGCCGTCGACCTTCTCGTACTCGAGAAGCTTCCCGACATCGGCGAGGATCGCGCCCGCGATCACGGTGTCGAGGTCGATCGGCAGCGCCCGACCGAGAAACTCGCGCATCGCCTCGGCCGACCGCCGCGCGATATGGACGACGCAGCGTTTGTGCTCCATAAAGGTCGCCGGGCAGTCCGGGATCAGCAGGGTGAAGGGGATCTCGTCGAGATCCTCGGGCGCCAGCGGAGAGTGCTCGAACGCCTGGATCCAAGTGGCCTCGACCGCCTCCCGGAGCGCGGTGCTCTCGATCCACTCCAACTCGGGCCAAAGCCGCCGAACTGCGTCCCGCATGGATTTTCTCCTCTGGGAAGGGACGTAGATTACCTGTCGACAGCGGGTTAGTCCAGTGGCGGGTACTCTTCGCCAGCATGTGTAAAGCGTTCAGTCCCGTGAGGAGGGGCGACCCCATAGGCGAAGGAGGCCCCAGAGCAGGGCGAGCCCGATCGGGATCGAGGCCCACGTGGGGAAGCCGTACCCGCTCGGGAGGCTGCCGACCAGCGTCGCGATCACGGCGACCGCCAGCGCGTAGGGGAGCTGGGTCTTGACGTGGTCCACATGGTCGCAGGCCGACGCCATCGACGACAGGATCGTCGTGTCCGAGATCGGGCTGCAATGGTCGCCGAAGATCGCCCCGGCGAGGACGGCCGAGACGGCGCCCAGGAGGATCCGGTGGACCGTCCCCGCGTCGAGACCGGCGGCGGCCGCCAGGGTGAAGGCGCTCGGAACGGCCAGCGGAACGAGGATGGTCATCGTGCTCCACGAGCTTCCCGTGGAGAACGAGATGCCCGCCGCCAGCAGGAAGACCAGTGCCGGAAGCAAGCGTGGATCGAGCGTCCCCTCGAGGACGGAGACGAGATAGTTCGCGGTCCCGACGTCAACGCAGACCTTCCCGATCGCCCACGCCAGGGTCAGGATGATGAAGGCGAGCAACATCGTCCTCATGCCCTCGACCAGGGCCAGCATCGCCTGAGAGATCTTGAGGATCCGCTGAGCGGACGCGAGAACGATGGCCAACACACAGCCACAGAACGCGCCGTAGAGCAGTGCCTTGAACGGATCGCCCTCGCTGAAGACGTCGGCGAAACCCGCCAGCCCGGCCGCACCCCCGGTACCGGCGGCGGCCCGACCCGTCAGCCACTGCGCGGCCACCGTCACGATGACGACGACCGCGACGGGAGCGATGGCGTTGATCCACCGTCGCGGCTTGCCCTCGAGAGGCTGCAGGTCCGGGTGGTCGAAGTTCGACAACGGAACGGCGTTGTCGCCCAGAACGCGGCCGCCCGCCGCTCTCCGCTCGGCGTGGAGCATCGGTCCGAAGTCGCGGCCCGAGGCCGACACCATGAGGACGAACCCCAACGCCAGGATCGGGTAGAAGAAGTACGGGATCGACTGCAGAAAGATCCCGTACGGGTTCACGGTCGACCCCGTCTGGACCAGCGCGTCCCCGATCAACGACACCTGAAAGCCGATCCATGTCGAGATCAGCGCGACGCTCGCCACGGGGGCTGCCGTCGAGTCGACGATGTAGGCGAGCTTCTCGCGAGAGATGAGAAGACGGTCGGTGACCGGGCGCATCGTATTGCCCACGACCAGACTGTTGGCGTAGTCGTCGAAGAAGATCAGGAGGCCCAGAAGCCACGTGATGACCTGCCCGCGCCGCGTGTTGGTCGCGTAGGGCGATAGAGCATCGACGAGCCCCCGGGTACCACCGGAGCGCGAGACCACACCGACCATCCCGCCGAGCAATGCGGAGAACAGGATGATCGCGATGTGGTTACGGTCGGTGAGGGCGCCGACGAGGTAGGTGTCGAGTGTCCGCAGAAAACCCACGAACGGATCACCGTAGAAGATCCATGCGCCGAGCCAGATCCCGGCAAGGAGCGCCGGGATCACCTGTCGAAGGGCGATGGCCAGGACGATGGCGAGGATGGGCGGGATCAGGCTCAGCCAGCCCGCGGATTCGCCCACGGTCAGCTCGCGTCGAGTACCAGGGCCGCGAGCACGACGGGAAGGTAGATCAGCGAGTACAGAAAGGCCTTACGTGCCCATACGCGTCCCTGGTCGCCCACGAGCCCGCGCGCCGCGTAGTACAGGAACCCCGCACCCATGAGAACCGCGGTGGCCAGGTAAATCGGTCCTGTAAAACCCAGCAGCACGGGAGACAGACTCACGGCGAAGAGCCCAACGGTGTACGCGAACAGAAAGCCGCGCGCGGCCGCTTCTCCGTGGACGAGCGGGAGGACGCGGATGCCGCCCCGGGCATAGTCGTCCTTGAGCGCGATCGCGATGCCGAGAAAGTGCGGAAGCTGCCAGAACACCAGGATGCCGAACAGCGCCCACGCGGGAGCGTCGAGCGAGCCGGTGGCGGCCGCCCAGCCCATCAACGTCGGGAGCGCCCCGGGGATCGTCCCGATCTCGAGAGCCCGAGGCGTGACACGTTTCAACGGTGTGTAGATCAGGACATAGGTGACCAGCGCGACCAGTCCCAAAAGCGCCGTGAGCCGGCTCGCGAAGATCGCGAGCAGCGGAAGCGCGAATGCGGCCAGCCAGATGGCGAGCGCCAGCGCGGCCCACGGGTCGAGCCGACCGGTCGGTAGCGGGCGCTGTCGCGTGCGCATCATCCGGGCGTCCACGTCCCGCTCGGCAAAACAGTTCAGGATGTTGGCGGCCGAGACGAGCATCCCGGTCGCGACCAGGAACAGAACGGCCCGGGCGGGGCCGATCGTGGCGGGCGCGAGCCACAGACCCATCGCGGCCGAAAAAACCACGAACGTCGTGATCCCGGGCTTGGTCAGATCGATGACATCGCGCGCGACGTCGACCGCAGACCGCTCGTCGAGGACGGACCCGTCGAGGGCGACGGCGTCGCCGCGGGAGACCGGATCCGGCGAAATCGGTTGTTCCAACGGGCACCTCGGCCAAATCGACTCGCCACTATACCAAATGCGACCGAACCCGCGTATATTCGTCGCGTTCCGGAAGCACCATCGGCGCACCCCCGGGCGGCTCGATCGTCGAAGCCGGAGGTGCTCGCGCCGGGAGGAAGCGATGACTGTCGAACGCAACGATCCCTGCCCGTGCGGCAGCGGGAAGAAGTACAAGAACTGTCATCAGAAGAGCAGGAGCGCCGGCTCGCGCTGGATCGCCCTGGGTGTCGGAATCCTCGTGGTGGGTCTGGCCGTCGTGACGATCGTCCTCAACCGTTCGGACGCGCACGAGCAGCCCACGGCGCAGTTCGTCCCGCCGGTCCCGGGCCAGGCTCCGGGCCGCGACCAAGCGGCCGAAGCCGACCACCCCGCGGTGCCGGCGAGCCACGTGAAGTCGGATCCGTCGACCTGGACGTGGAACGAGGAGCACTTCCACTGGCACACGTCCGAGGGTGCTCTGGAGCCGAGCGTCAAGCATCCACCGCCCGATCACGACTGGTCCCAGGAGCACGGCCACTGGCACCACAAGGACGGCGGGCATCCGCCGGCGCCGCCGGTGGACGGGCAGAAGCAGGACGGCTACGTCTGGAACGAGGAGCACGGCCACTGGCACCCCGAGGGTGCCGCCGCGACCGGTAACTAGATTCACGTTCTTCGCGCTCCGGTCACCCCCGAAATATAATGATGCGGTCGGGTGTGAAGGCACGGGCGTCTCGACCCGCCAAAGGGGGTGCTTCATGTGGCTCGCGCGCTCGCGTCGTGCCGTCGTCGTCGCAACGCTCGTCGGCCTCTCGGTCGGTTGCCTCTCGGCCCAGGAGGGTCACCACGAGTATGACTCGGGCGAGCGCGCCGAACACGATCACGATGCCACGGCAACCCACAGCTTCGAAGACGTCGAACGCTGGGTGAAGGTCTTCGACGACCCGGCGCGCGATGCGTGGCAGAGGCCGGCCGAAGTCGTGCGGTTCCTCGAGGTGGGCGAGGGCGACGTCGTCGCCGACGTCGGCGCCGGCACCGGCTACTTCATCCCGTACCTCTCGGAGGCCGTCGGCGAGACGGGCAAGCTGCTCGCGGTGGACATCGAGGCCGCGCTGATCGAGCACATGACGACGCGCGCCGCGGAAGCGGGTGCCACCAACGTCGAGATGATCCTGGCCGAGCCCGACGATCCGAAGCTCCCCGAGGCGGGTGTCGATCTCGTCCTGATCGTCGATACGTGGCACCACATCAACGCGCGCCTCGACTATCTCGACAAGCTTGCGCGGGCGCTACGACCGGCCGGCCGGGTCGTCGTGGTCGATTTCCACGAGGGCGAGCTTCCGGTCGGGCCGCCGCCCGGGCACAAGCTGAGCCGCGAGCACGTCGTGGCCGAGTTCGAGGAAGCCGGTTGGACCCTGGATCGGGAGGGCGATGTCCTCCCGTACCAGTACCTTCTGGTCTTCGCCCCGAGGGAGACGACCGGGGTCGATTAGTCGAAACCCGCCAGGCGTTTTTTGCGTTGTAAAGGGTGCAGGGGGCGAAGGGGGCAGCATGTCACGAACCAC
>JBFJTV010000102.1:0-8469 GCA_041625075.1 Candidatus Polarisedimenticolaceae bacterium
GCCGAGCTTCTCGCCAGTCGCACGCCCATCCCAGAAGTTGCCGCCGACCCACGTGCCCTTGTCGAGGTGCAGCACGGGGCTCAATGTCGCGTAGTCCGTCTCCGGTGGCTTGCGGTCGCCGAACGCTCCGGGAATAGACCCCTCGTAGACGGCGCCGCCGGCGTTGATAAAGGAATCAGGGCCGGTCGAGCCCCAGTCGTCGTCGTGGCACGTAGCGCACGACTGGTTGTTGTGGATCGACAGATCTTCATCCTCGAAGATCTCGTCGCCGAGCTCCTGGATCGGCGTCTCTGCTACAGCTCCCGCAGCCGCTACAAGGAGCAGGACGGATAGGACGGTCAGTAACTTCGTCTTGACCATGAGCCACCTCCTCGACGAGCGTCCGTCCTCCTTCACACGATCACCACGCCTCGTGTTGTGGCCATGTCCGATACGCGCCACATGGCCGGAGGCGGGCCGCGGCGCCGCGAGGACGATCCTGACCGTAGCGTGAAGGACGCAATGACGTCAGCCCAGCATCTAACATGACGATTTGAACGAGGTCAACGCGTATCGACGCTAGATTCTGAACTAAAGGGACCTCGTTCGTTGACCATGATCGGCGCCGGGGCCGACCCCCTGAGGCGGATCAATGTCGGGAGGAGTTCAAACCCGACTTTCAAGACGCAGAAGCTGCACGACCGGTCATGAATGTCGCGCAGCGCAGCCGGCGATCGATGAAGCAGTGGAGCTTGTCCGGGTCGTCGAGCTCGATACCGGCATGCTCGTGCTCGATGGGCCTTCCTGTCTCCGCCGTTGTAATATGTCCGCTTTCCCGGGGGCCGAAACGATGGAATCCAGCGGGGCGGCGCAGCGGAACTATCCCTCCGACGTCCATATCATCAAGAGCGGTGACAAGGAGATCGTCCTCGTCGGCACCGCGCACGTCTCGAAGGACTCGGCCGACCTCGTGCGCCACGTCATCGAGAACGAGCGCCCCGACCGCGTCTGTGTCGAGCTCGACGAGCAGCGCTTCAAGGCGCTCACCGAGCGGCAGCGTTGGGCCAACCTGAACATTCGGCAGGTGATCAAGAACCGGCAGCTCCCGACGCTGCTGGTCAACCTGCTGCTGGCCTCGTACCAGAGAAAACTCGGCGGAAAGCTCGGTGTCATGCCGGGAACCGAGTTGCTCGAGGCCACGACCGTTGCCGAGGAGCACGGGATTCCCGTCACCCTGAGCGACCGGAACATCCGCGTGACCATGCTGCGCGCGTGGCGGTCGATGTCGTTCTTTCAGAAGATGAAACTGATGGTCGGGGTCATGGCGAGCGTGCTCGACCCCGGCGAGATCTCCGAGGAGGATCTCCAGAAGCTCCGCGAGAAGGACGTGCTCTCCGAGCTGATGAACGAGCTCGCGACGGCCATGCCCGATCTCAAGAGCGTCGTGATCGACGAGCGCGACGCCTACCTTGCCGAGTCGATCCGGAGCGCCGAGGGCCGCCGGATCGTGGCCGTCGTCGGTGCCGGGCACGTCGAGGGGATTCTCGAGACGCTCGGCTCTGGCGAGACGATCGATCTCGAACCGATCAACGAGATCCCGCAGGCGTCGTCGGCGTGGAAATGGGTCGGGTGGTCGATCCCGGTCATCATCGTCGGTTCCCTCGGGTTGATCGCCTACACCAAGGGTGGCGACGTCGCCGGAAAGAACCTGCTGTTCTGGATCGTCGCCAACGGGGTTCCGACGACGATCGGGGCGATCCTGGCCTTGGCGCATCCAATAACGATTATCTCGGCGTTTGTCGCGGCGCCGATCACGAGCCTGACCCCGGTGATCGGTGCGGGCTACGTCACGGCCTTTGTCCAGGCGCACTTCCAGCCGCCGCTCGTGCGCGACTTCGAGACGCTCGCCGAAGACGCCGGCTCGTTCCGCAAGTGGTGGTCGAACCGGTTGCTGCGCGTGATCCTGGTCTTCGTCTTCTCCCAGATCGGAAGCATGATCGGGACGTACGTCGGCGGCTACGAGATCATCTCGAATCTGTTTGGCAGCTAATCGGGCGGCCCCTTTGCGCAGTGGGGTGGAACGAGTGAGTCCCCTTCTTGAGGATAGGGATAGTCGGGTTTGACGGTTGCACCAGGACCTTCGGTCATCGCAGAATGAGCCAGGGGTTGTGGAAGGGAGGCGAGTCCATGCCTGCCGTCAAGAACGACGTCTCGCTCGAGCAGGTACTCCAGGAGCACAAGGAGATTCGGTCCCACTTGGCCAATCTGCGCGAGTTCCTCGAGAAAGACAGACCGGAGATCGGAGAGGAGGGCTCGCATCGCTGGGCGGCCAAGCTGTCCGCGAGCCTCGTCAGTCTCCACGATCAGCTCTTCCGGCACTTCCGCTACGAGGACCGCATCGGGTTCTTCGACAAACTCGAGCAGCGCCATCCCCGTTCCGCGCGCCAGGTCGCTTCCCTCCGTGTCGACCACGACGAGCTCCTCGCGGGAGTGCGCGACATCATGAACGACACCCTGCGGTACTCCGAGGGGAGCAAGGTCGAGGATCCGCGCCTTCGCGTGCGTTTAACAACTCTTCTCGACCGACTCGGCACGCACGAGGAGATCGAAACCGACTTGCTTCAGCGGATGGAGTACCGCGACCTCGGAGCCGGCGATTGATCGTGTCGACTCGGCCGTTTGATCGGACGAGACAAAAGACAATCCCGATGAGACATGTGGGTTGTGATGTCGTTGACGCTGTGCGTAGTGCGGTGTACAGTAAAGTCGAGTTAAATTCTAACGGGGTTAATCAAAATGCCGCGGGATCTCACATCGACCCGCACGGCGATTCTTCCCCGGAACCTCGACGGTCCTAACGACGAATGGGGCCTCTTTCGTCTCGTTAGATCCAGCCACATCTTCTCCTCGACCGTGCGCGACGTGTTGGAGGCGGGCCTCCTTCGCGAGGTAACGACGCTCCCGCTCACCTTCCCGCAGTTCCACTTACTCAAGCTCATGGCGCTCGGCGACAGGCACCAGGTCGGCGACGTCGCCGGCTATCTTGGTGTCAGCACGGCCGCCGCCAGCAAGAACATCGAGAAACTGCGAAGATACGGCCTTCTCTTGAGGCGGCGATGCGAGTGGGACCGCCGGGTCAAGCTTCTGGCGGTCAGCCCCAAGGGCCTGCGGCTCATCCGACGCTACGAAGAACACAAGAGCGCGCACCTCTGCGGAACGCTTCGCAGCTTCGAGCCGGGCGAGATCGATCAACTCTCAGGACTTCTCGAACGCTTCGCGGTCTCCCTTCTCAAAACGGAGTCCCTTGACAACGGTGCCTGCCTGCTGTGCGGGGGATACCTCGACGACCGCTGTCCTGTGGGCCACGTGCGCGACGGGTGTCCGTATTTGAAGAGCCGCGAAGCGCGACTCGGGGGTGCTTCATGAAGTACTGGCGCCGGCCTCTGGACTTCGATCAGGTCAAGATCCCTCGTGGCGAGGTGCGCATCATCGTCGATCGCTGCAAGGGCTGCGGGTTCTGTGTCGAGTATTGCCCCAAGGACGTCCTGGCGATGTCCGCGGATTTCAACGCCAAGGGCTATCACCCACCCGAGGTCGTCCGGCACGGAGAGTGTGTCGACTGCAACCTGTGCGAGATGATCTGCCCCGACTACGCGATTTACAGCGTTTCGGTGGAAGTTGGTGAACCTGCGAAACCGGAGGGACACGCCGAACGAGGTGCGAGCGCGTGACCCCGTTTCGCGGTCGAGGAACAAAGGAGGACTCGCGGTGAAGACCGACCCTGCAGGCGTCCTGACCGGCGCCCACTACCTCGACGGGGACTTCGCCTGCGGCGAGGGGGCGATGGCCGCCGGTTGCCGGTTTGTGGCCGGCTATCCAATCACGCCTTCCACCGAGGTCGTCGAGCGTATCGCTCGGAGATTCCCCACCTTGGGTGGGACGTTCATCCAGATGGAGGACGAGCTGGCCAGCATGGCCGCGGTGGTGGGGGCGTCGTGGACCGGAACCAAATCGATGACCGTGACGAGCGGCCCCGGGTTCAGTCTCATGATGGAAAACATCGGGCTTGCCGCCATGATGGAAACCCCGTGCGTCGTGGTCAACGTGCAGCGCGGCGGACCATCGACCGGTCTCCCCACGATGGTCGGCCAGGCGGACATGATGCAGGCCCGCTGGGGTTCGCACGGCGACTACGAACCGATCGCTTTGTGCCCGCAGTCGCCGCAGGAAGCGTTCGAGCTGACCATCGACGCCTTCAACCTCGCTGAGACCTATCGTGTCCCCGTCCTGGTCATGATGGACGAGTGTGTCGGCCACATGACCGAGAAGGTCGTGATCCCGCCGGCCGAACGGATCGAGGTCGTGCCCCGCGACCTGACGAAGGTGTCTCCCGAGGTTTACCTGCCGTATAAGGTCAACGGCGACCTGATCCCGGAGTTCGCCCGTGCGGGTGACGGTTACCGCTTCCACACCACCGGGCTGACCCACGACGAGCGCGGGTATCCGGTCATGAGCGCCGAGTGCCAGGAAGCATGCGTCCGGCGCCTCATCGCGAAGATCAAGGACAACGCGGACGAGATCGTTCGTTTCGACGAAGAGGACACCGATGGCGCCGACGTCGTGGTCGTGACCTACGGCATCACCGCCCGGGTCGCGCGCATGGGAATCCGGATGGCCCGGGACAAGGGCGCAAAGGTCGGTGTTTTCAGGCTGATCGTGGTCTGGCCGTTCCCCGAGCAACGCATCCGTGAGCTTGCGGGGAAGATCAAGGCCTTTGTGGTTCCCGAGATCAACTATGGACAGATGGTTCTCGAGGTCGAGCGCTGCGCCGGCGGGAAGTGCGCCGCGGTCGGCGTTCCGCATGGCGGAGGGGGCGTCCACGAACCGAAAGACGTCTGCGAAGCCATTTTGAGGGCAGCGCGATGAGCACGGTAGAGACACGCGACGATTACACGGCCGAGCATCCCATCTCTCCCTATATGCGGATGGACCGCATGCCCCACATCTGGTGTCCGACGTGCGGCATCGGAACGGTGGTGCGGTGCTACGCACAAGCGCTGGAGGATGCGGGCGTCGATCTCGACAAGGCTTCCATCGTCTCCGGCATTGGGTGCACGGGCCGCGTCGCCGGCTACATGAAGCTGGACGCGTTCCACACCACCCACGGTCGCGCTCTCCCGTTCGCCATCGGGCTCAAGCTGGGCCGTCCGGAGCTGCTGGTCACGGTATTCTCGGGGGACGGCGACCTCGTGGGCATCGGTGGGAATCACTTCATTCACGCCGCGCGGCGCAACATCGACATTCTCGTCATCCTCGTAAACAACTTCATTTACGGGATGACCGGCGGGCAAAACGCGCCCACCACGCCGCTGACAGCAAAGTCGTCGACGATGCCGTTCGGGAACTTCGAGCGCCCGTTCAACCTTCCGCACCTGGCCGCCAGTTGCGGGGCGACCTACGTCGCACGCTGGACCAGCCTGCACATCCGGCGAATGTCCAAGTCGTTCAAGGAGGCGATCCAGCGCCGGGGGTTCCGCTTTGTCGAGGCGATCGCGCCGTGCTCGACGTTGTACGCGCGGCTCAACAAGCTCGGGACGGGCTTTAATCTCATGCAGTTCTACCACGACAACGCAGAGATCCGTCACGGCGCCGACACACGTGATCTCGACATCGACTTCCAGGGCAAGATCATCTGCGGCAAGTTCATCGACGAGGAGCGACCGACGTTCTCGGACATGATGGACGAACACTACAGCAAGGTGCTGGGCGACAAGTACGTACCGATGCCTCCCGAGGGAGGGTGGATCCATGAGTAGGTTGGAAATCCGCATTACCGGATTCGGAGGCCAGGGCGTCGTGCTCTCCGGTTACATCTGTGGCAAGGCCTGTGCGATCAACGCCGGCAAGCACGCCACGATGATCCAGAGCTTCGGTCCGGAGGCGCGCGGCTCGGCGTGCACCGCGACCCTCGCGGTGTCGGACAACGAGGTGCTCTACCCGTACATCCGCCGGCCCGACGTGCTGATCGCGATGTCGGCGGAGGGCTACACCCTGTACCACGACGAGCTCAAGCCGGACGGCACCCTGATCTATGAGCAGGACCTGGTCCACCCGACGTTCAAGGAGGGACAGAAGGCGTTCGGCATTCCGTCGACCCGCATCGCGGAGAAGCTCGGACGCTCGATCGTCCAGAACATCGTCATGCTGGGTTTCCTCGTCGCGGCCACCGGCATCGTCTCCCGCGAGGAGATGGCGGGCGCGGTGAAGGACTCGGTCCCGGCCGGAACCGAAGAGCTCAATACGAAGGCGTTCGATGCCGGCTGGGAGTACTTCGAGGAGACCTACGGGCGAAAGCCCGCGAAAGAAAAGGCCAAGAAGGCTGAAACCAAAGAGCGACCCGTCGCATCCGCGGTCTAGCGCGGGGGGCGTCGGAACTCTCCCGGGAGGTGAGAGAAGATGGAACGGCCCGCCGGCAACGGAAACGGAACGGAGCCGGTGACCGAAAAGAGGGCGCTGGTTATCGGGGGCGGCATCGCCGGGATCCAGGCGGCGCTCGACCTCGCCAACGCCCGCATCCGCGTCACCATGGTGGAGAAGGGACCTTCGTTGGGGGGTCGGATGGCCCAACTCGACAAGACCTTCCCCACCATGGACTGCTCGATATGAATCCTCGGGCCCAAGGCCATGGATGCCGGTCGGCATCCTCTTATCGAGACAGTCACTAACGCGGAGGTCATCGACTGCCGGGGCGAGCCCGGTGATTTCCGGGTGCGCGTGCGCAAGAACCCGCGTTACGTACGCGAGGATCGATGCGTCGCATGCGGGTTGTGCGTGGACGTCTGCCCCGAAGTCGGCGGCAACGAGTTCGACGTCGGCCTGAAGGCCCGCAAGGCGATCTACCGTCCGTTCCCACAGTCGGTGCCCGCGACGTACAGTATCGACCCCGACGCCTGCCTCAACTTCCTGAGCCATCTCACCCCCAAGCAGGTCAGCCGCTTCGAGAAGGTGCAGAAGTTCAAGAAGAAAAAACGGAAGGATCAAGCCGGCATCCTGGTCTGTGGCCACTGCACCGACGTGTGCGACGTCGAGGCGATCGATTTCGACATGCGCCCGGAGGAGCTCGAGATCGACGTCGGCGCCGTCCTCGTCGCCGTCGGTTTCCGGGAGTTCGACGCGCGTAAGCTGGGCAATTACGGCTACGGCCGCTTCCCGAACGTGGTCACGAGTCTCGAGCTCGAGCGCATGCTCAACGCCTCGGGCGTTACCAACGGCCACGTCGTGCGCCCCTCGGACATGCGAACGCCAAGGCGGATCGTCTTTGTGCAGTGCGTCGGGGCGCGAGGCGAGGGCGGGCGTCCGTACTGCAGCCGGTTCTGCTGCATGAACGCCGTGAAGGATTCGATGCTGATCCGGCAGCACGACCCCGAGGTCGAAGAGATCTCGATCCTGTACACCGATCTGCGGGCGTTTGGCAAGGGCTTCGACGACTTCGTGCGGCGATCGGTCGAGGAGCAGAGTGCGAGCTATCTGCGAGGCCGTCCCGCCAAGATCGAATTGGTGCCCGAGGACGACACGCTGGAGATCTTCGTCGAGGATACGCTCGGGCACGAGCAGAAACGGATACCCGCCGACCTGATCGTGCTGTCGGTTGCCGCAGCGCCCAACGACGGCGCCGCCGACCTCGCGCGCATCCTGGGCATCGAGACCGACCCCTACGGGTTCATCGCTCGCAAGGACCCCGCGATATCGGCCGTCGAGACGAGCCGCGAAGGTGTCTACGTCTGCGGGAGCGCCGTCGGTCCGCAGGTCATTCCCGACTGCGTCGCGCAGGCGTCGGCGGTGGCGGCCCGGGCGGAGCTGTACCTGGCGGGTCACCGCGTCGAGGAAAAGGAAGAAACCGTCGAGCCGCTGAATCTCTCGGGGCCGCCGAGGATCGGGGTCTTCGTCTGTCACTGCGGGATCAACATCGCGGGGCTCCTGGACGTCTCCGACCTCGCCGCTTACGCCGAGGCGATGCCGGATGTCGTGGTTGCCAAAGACCACATGTTCGCGTGCTCGTCGACCGGCCAGGACGAGCTGGTCGAGATGATTCACGAGCATGAGCTCAATCGTGTCGTCGTCGCCGCGTGCACGCCCCGAACGCACGAGCCGGTCTTCCGCGAGGGCTGCGCCAAGATCGGGTTCAACCCGTACATGGTCGAGATGGTCAACATCCGGGACCAGTGCTCGTGGGTCCATGCCGGCAGCCCTGCCGACGCTCAGGACAAGGCACGGGCACTGATCCGCATGGGAATCGCCCGCGCTCGCCATCTCGAGCCGCTGCTCGCCGGCGAGTCGCCGATGACACGGGCGGCCGTCGTGGTCGGCGGGGGTGTCGCGGGGATCGAGGCGGCAACCGATCTGGCCGTCCAGGGCTTCCCGGTCACGCTCGTCGAGAAAGAAGGTCGGCTCGGAGGGCGTCTCGCGGAACCCAACCTCAAGTATCTCTAC
>JBFJTV010000103.1:0-8389 GCA_041625075.1 Candidatus Polarisedimenticolaceae bacterium
ACGAGCAGCGCGAGGCGATCAAGGACGTGATCAAGCATGCCGAGACGACGTTTCTCGATTTCAAGTGGGAGCTCCACGCCGAGACGGAGAAGCTCGTCGAGCTTCTCGAGCCCGCCCGGATCGATGCCGGCGCCGTCCTCGCGCAGGCGGAGATCGTGATGAACCTCGAGAAGGAGATCAAGAAGACCCACATCGGTCTTCTCGTCGGGATCAAGAACGCGCTGACCGAGGCCCAACAGGAGCAGCTGCGCGAGATCCGTCAGCGGATGACGCCCCCCGCTCCTCCGGCGCCTCCGGCGCGTCCGAGCTCGTCGCTCGTGCCGCCGTCGCCGGAGGCGGCGCCGGTTCCACCCGCCCCGCCGGCGCCGGTGAAGCCTGTGACGACGGCTCCGTAAAAAAATGGGCCCGAACCGCCGAGGAGGCCGGTGGTCCGGGCCCTACAGGAGGAGAGGGGCACAATCCTAGGGAGTGGGGTCTTCGGGCTCGTCCTCGGCGGGTGTCGCCTCGGCGATCTCGACCGACTCGTCGGCCTGGTCGTCGGCGATCACGCTCTCGATTTCACCGATCTCGACCACGGTCGGTTCGAGACGCGCGAGATTGCTCGCCGCTTTCTGGTGCTCGGGGTCGAGGCTCACGGCGACCCGGTAGGCCTCGACGGCCTCGGCCGCGTCTCCTGCCCGCTCGAGCGCCATCCCGAGGTTGTTCCGGATGTAGGCGATGTCGGGACTGACCTCGGCGGCGATGCGAAACGCCTCGAGGGCATCGTCGACCTGGTCGATCTCGAGCAACGTCAGACCGAGCAGATTTTGCGCGTAGCCGTTGTCGGGCTCGATCGCCACGGCGCGCTCGAGCGCCTCGATCGCCTCGTCGTGGCGCTCGAGATTCGCGAGCGAACGCCCCTGGAGAAAGAGCGCCTCGGCCGCATCCGGGTCCACGGCCAGGGCCGCTTCTGCGGCCTCGAGCGCCGCGTCGAACTCCCCGCGATCGTTTTCGATGCGTGAGAGGTTGGCGAACGTCTTCACCGAGCCTCCGTCGATCTCCGCCGAGCGTTTCATCTCGGTGACGGCGTCATCGAGCTCACCCTTCTTCCACAACGAGAGGGCGAGCATGTAGTGGGTCCACGCTCGGTCGGGGCGCGCTTCGGCCGAAGCCCGAAAGTACGCGGCGGCCTTGTCGTACTCGCGCGCACCGTAGGTCTCGAGACCGCGAGCGACGATGTCCTCACCCTCCTGGACGGCAAAGGGCTCGGGCTCGATCGCGGGAACTTCCATCTCGGGAGCCTCGACGGGCTCGGGTTGCGCGAAACCCCGGTCGAACGTCCGGAGCTCGTTCGTGTAGGTCGCGGGCGTGGTCTCGACTTGCCTCACCGGCGGGGCGACCACCGCCTCCGCGGCGTCCTGTTCGCTCTCGAGGCTCAGGGCGCCGACAACGGCGATACCGACCGCACCCAGGACGACGAAACCGGCCACCGTGAGCAGGATCTTGGTGTCTTCTTTCATGGCGTTCTCCATCGGGCACCATCCCCGCCGGTGGGACGGTGCCGGAGCTCTCCGGGTCCGGCGTCCCGGCGCGGGCAATGGGCCGCGCGCGAACGTCCATAGAGCGAGGGCGATGCCAGCAGACCCGTTTGGCCTCAAGCGGTTGATTCAGAGATGTTTAGGGAAGCTCTTGCGTCGAATTCGACGGGCGCCGAGCGTGTCTCCACGGCCACAGTCGTGTGCGCGCCGGGCGGCTCACTCCGGCTTTTCGATGCCGAGCGCCTTGAGCTTCTTGTAGAGGTGGCTGCGCTCGAGATCGAGCTCGCGCGCCGTCGCCGCCATCCGCCAGCGGTTGCGTTCGAGGGCGGCCAGGACCACCTCTCGCTCGAGATCCGTCATCGTCTCCCTGAGCGGTCGCGGGCCGTCGGGCTTGCCACGAATGCTGCGTCTTGGGTCGGGCAATGCCTCGCGAACCTCGAAAGCTCCGATCGTCTCGTCCGGGGTGAGGATGACGAGTCGCTCGACGAGGTTGCCAAGCTCGCGGACGTTCCCGGGCCAGTCGTGGGCCATCAGGAGCTCGAGCCCCTCGGGTGCGAGCCGTTTGGGGCCGAGTGCGTTCTCCGCACACGCGAGCTTCAGAAAGTGCTCGGTCAACGCCGGCAGATCGTCCAGTCGCGCGCGCAGCGGCGGCGCCTCGAGGATCACCACCTTGAGCCGGTAGTACAGGTCCTCGCGAAAGAGACCCTCCTCGACCGCGCGGTCGAGATCGCGGTTCGTCGCGGCGAGCACGCGGACGTCGACGGTTCGCTCGTCGTCCGAGCCGACCGGCTCGATCTCACCCGATTCGATGACGCGGAGGATCTTCGGCTGCAACTCGATCGGGATCTCTCCGATCTCATCGAGAAAGACCGTGCCACCGTCGGCGCGCGCAAACTTCCCGCGACGTCGCGTCGTCGCGCCGGTGAAGGCACCCCGCTCGTGACCGAACAGCTCCGACTCGAACAGATCGCGGGGGATCGCCGCGCAGTTGACGCGAACGTAGGGACCGTCCGATCTTCCCGAGCGATGGTGCAGCGCGCGCGCGATGAGCTCCTTTCCGGTCCCGTTCTCTCCCAGGATGAGGACCCTCGCCTGCGAGGGCGCCACCCGCCGGATCTGCTCGTGCAGTCGCTGCATCGGCTCGGACGAGCCGACCATGTCGTCGCCCAGCGTGGTCTCCTCGCGGAGCTCGCGGTTCTCCTCCTCGAGCGAGGCCTGCCGCAGGGCGTTGCGCGCGCTGACCAGGATCTTCTCCGCGTGCGGCGGCTTCTCGATGAAATCGAACGCTCCGAGCCGGGTCGCCTCGACGGCCTTTTCGATCGACCCGTGCGCCGTCAGGATCATGACCGGAATATCGACATCGCGTTCGCGGAGCTCGCGAAGGACGTCCAGACCGTCGCGTCGCGGCATCTGTAGATCGACGACCGCGAGATCGATCCCGCCGCGGTCGAGCACCTCGAGCGCTTCCTGGCCGTCCGCCGCCGTGCGAACCTCGTAGCCCTCGAGACGAAAGGCGACGCTCAAACTGCTGCGGATGTTCTTCTCGTCGTCAGCGACGAGCACGGTCTTCATCGGACCACCTCCTTGTGCGAGCCTCCGGTGAGCGGGAGCTTGACCACGACCTGGGCACCGCCCTCCGGACGGTTGGACGCGGTGATGAACCCGCCGTGCTCGGTGACGATGCGATCGGCGATCGCCATGCCCAGGCCCGTTCCGGTCGCCTTGGTCGTGAAGTACGGCTCGAGCACCCGCGCCGCAGCCTCCTCGGTAAAGCCGGGCCCGGTGTCCGACACCCGGACGTAGGCGTTGTCCCCTTCGCGCCCGGTCTCGATCGTGAGCGATCCCCCGCTCTCCCCCCTCGACTCGACGGCGTTGGTCACGAGGTTCTTGATCGCGCGCGACAGCAGCCCCGAGTCACCGTCGACGGCCGGCACGCGGTCGCGGCCGATCCTCTCGACCGCGACGCGCGGCTCCTGCGAGTACAACGCGACGACCTCGTCGACGAGGTCGTCGAGATCGACGGGGGCTCGTCGTGGCTCCGGGAGCCTAGCGAACTCGCTGAACTCGGTGACGATCCGCTGGAGCTGATCGACCTCTTCGAGAATGGCGCGGCTTCCCTCGTCGAAGATCTCGTCGAACTGCTCGGGCGCCTGACGCCGGGCCTTGACGAGGTTCTGAATGGTGATGCGGATCGGTGCGAGGGGGTTCTTGACCTCGTGCGCCACGCGACGCGCGACCTCTCGCCAGGCCGCGACTCGCTCGGCCGCCGCGCGACGGCGTTGCTGCTCGTCGAGCGAGCGATGGAGCCGCGAGAACGCCTGCGGCAGCTCCTCGAGCTGATCCTCGGTCGTCCACGGAAAGGAGTAGTCGGCCTCGCCCGCCGCGATCGCCTCGACCGCCGCGATTGCCTCGTCGACCGGTCGGGTCGCGCGCCGCGCCAGCCATCGTCCGGCGATGCCGCCGACGACCGTCGCCGCGACGACGAGGGCTACAAGGAGGTTTCGAAGGTTCGTGAGATCGTCTTCGAGGCTTCCGCGATCGACGGCGACCCGCATGACGCCGAAAAGGCGATCTTCGCCGGGGGCGGGAAGAGCGATCCTCGCGGTGTCCCACGGCGAGCCGCTGGTGTCGCGCAGCTCCTGTCTTCCTTCCCTGATATCGACAACGAACTCGTCGGTCGCGACCGGCAAATCAGCCACATAGTGAATCAGGATCGCCTCGCCGGGCCCAACCCAGGATCGGAGGTCGGCGGCGGTGAACACGCGACCGCCGAAAAAACCGACCTCGAGCTCACCGACGCGGACCGCGCGAGGTGCGACCAGAGCGGGATGCTCGCCCCCGGGTGCGCGCAGCGCGGTCCACAGCGGGCGATCCCCGGCGCCTTCGATCGCGCGCGGATCGACGTGGCCGGCACGCTCCGGCCATTGGCTCGACGACAGCACAACGCCGTCCGCATCGAGGATTTCGAGGAAGCCGAGCGTGGACGCATCCAGCAGGGTCGCGGCGGCGTCGACGATGCGGGGTGACGAACGATCCTCCGGCCGGGCGAGCTCGTGGAACAGCTCGGTCCGGCGTGTCGTGAGATCGCGTTCGAGCCGCTCGAGCTGACCGACGATCTCCCGGCCGCTCTCGTCGAGCCGCCGCTCGATCCGGGCGGCGAGACTCCGCAGGCGGTCGTCATACCCTCGCTCGAGCACGCGCCGGACACCGATATAGGCACCCCACGCGAGCAGCGCGGAAACCGCGGTCAGCAAAATGGCGATGGCGAGACCGAGGCGTGTCCTGAATCTCAACCGCCGAGGGCGTCCCGTCTTTTCACTCATCGAGACCACCACGCGCGCTCGAGGGTCAGCCGTGGCGGCTCGCCGGTCGTGACGTCGTGGAGACCGGCCGCCGCGAACAACCACGCGTGCACCCTCACCATCGGGATCAGGCGGTTCCGACCGTGACCCTCTCCTTCGAGGGCGAGAAGCTCGGCGTTGGCCGCGAAGATCTCCCGGCCGATGCGCTCGGGTTCGTCGGTCCCGTCATCGAGCATGTCGAGCGCATCGGCGACGGGGGCACCGATCGGAGCCAGGGTCTCCTTCATGGCGACGATCGGATCGCGTCCCATCGGGCGGTGGACGAGCAGGGCGGCGTGGGTTTGGCCCGACACGAGGCGCCGCCGCAGGGTGTCGGCGGGGAGTCTCTCGAGATCGATGTCCACGCCGTGCCCCTCGATCTCGGCCTTCACGCGGGCCGCCACCGCGGAGGCCGTCGGGTCGCTCTCGTCGAGACTCAACGTCACCCGTGGGCGGATGCCGGCCGGCACGCGCCAGCGGGACTCCGTGGCCGCGCTTTTGACGTACCACAGACCCTCGGCGGGCTCGGCCTCTCCGGCGAAGACAAACCGGGCCATGCTCTCGCGATCGATCTGCCGGCGCAGCCAGGCGCGAAACTCGGGATCGCGCGTCCAGCGCCGACCGGGACCGGGGTTGAGCCACAGTGCATAGGTTCTGTCCCAGGGGGGAAAACGCGTCATGGTGTTATGCATCGCTCTTCGATCGTCTCGGATCCGTGCGGCCTCGCGACCGTAGACCAGCGCGAGGTCGAGCTGCCCCAGCCGTGCCAGCAACGCGGGGTCCGTGGCGGTGTCGAGCAGGACGATCTCGTCGAGAAGAGGCACGCCGTCATCACGGGCGTCGTTGCTCTCCAGAACCCCGGGCTCGGTCGCTTCGACGAAAAACCCGGCGCCGAGAACGTCAGCGACGGCCTGCTCGCGGTCCGAGGGCATCGGCCCCTCCGCGTCGTCGAAGTATGCGCGGACCGAGCCACCCGGCTGCGGTTGCAACGAGGGCGGCGCCAGCGGTGGTTGTTTGGCGCCGCACCCCAGGTAAACCAAAGACAGAAATAGAATTAGGAGGCGAACCGCCATGATGTGTCCAAATTTACACGTGCTCCGACGCTCGCGCAATTCGTGACCGTCCCGGTGTATCATTTTCGATGCTTTTCAGTTGGAGCCCGGTCGGGCACACCGTATAGTCCTCGAAGGGCCGGGGTCGGCGCGCCCCAGAGACTCATTTGAAAAACACATGGGAGGGAGGGACCGCTTCCCATGGCCGGATCGACAGCGGATCGTCAACGGGCGCAAGGACGCGCTATCGAGAGTCGTTTCCTCGGGTCGAGTGAAGCTGCGGAAAATGTCCGCAAGCAGATCCGGCGCGCGGCGCGCGTCGATTTCCCTGTCCTGATTCACGGAGAGAGCGGCGTCGGCAAGGAGCTCGTCGCCCGCGAGATCCATGCGCGCTCGTCGCGCGCGACCGAGAGCTTCGTCCCGATCAACTGCGCGGCCATCGCCGAGTCGCTGATCGAATCGGAGCTCTTCGGCCACGTCCCCGGGGCCTTTACCGGTGCCGAAAAGGAGCGGCGTGGCGCGTTCGAGATGGCGCGGCACGGAACTCTCTTTCTCGACGAGATCGGCGACCTCAGCGCCGTGGCCCAGCCCAAGCTGCTTCGGGCGCTCGAGACGGGGGAGGTCCTCCCGGTCGGCGGTGACGTCCCCAAGCAGGTGGATATCCGAGTCGTCGCGGCGACCAACCACGACCTCAAGGCGATGCGGCGCGAGGGGCGTTTTCGAACGGATCTGTACTACAGGCTGGACGTGATCAATATCCGTGTCCCGCCGCTGCGCGAGCGTATCGAGGACGTTCCCGAGATTGCGGAGCACTTCGCCAGGACGGTGGCGGACCAGAGCCGCCGGGACTTCGGAGGGCTTGACAGCGCGGCGATAGACCTCTTGCGAGCCCACAGCTGGCCAGGGAACGTCCGCGAGCTCCGGACGGTCATCGAGCGCGCGATGGCGATGAGCTCGGGCCTCCTTCTCGATCCGACCTGTTTCCGGATCGACCCGGTGACCAGTCCCGGTTTGAACCTGAGAACATTGCTGAAAGAGGACTGGAAGACAGCCAACCGGAGCTTCGAGCTGACCTACACCAAGCAGCTACTGAAGGAGCACGGGGGCAACGTGCATAAAGCAGCCCAGGCTGCCAAGATCGCCCCGCGAAGTCTCTACAAGATCCTGGCGCGTCTTGGTCTTCAGCCTGGGCCTGTGAAGTCCTCGGACCGCTCGGGGGGAGGAGGGGGTAGCTGACTACCTCACGGCCACGAGAACAAACTCCTTCTTTTCCTTTTTTCCAATCCGATCGTTCAGAACATCAGACGTCGTGACGACCGGCCGGTCTCGGTCGACCAGGATGTGCTCCTCCGAGTCCCCGCCATCGCGTCGCGCGTAGCCGATCAGCTCGAGTTGGTTGAGCGCGTTCCTGTAAAACAGGGCGAACTGCTCGTCACCTGACGGGCTCTCGCTGCGGCCGATACGGGACTGGACCATCTGTACGGCGTGGCCTTCCACGTAGAGCCTGTGATGGGCGGCCACCGGGGAATGCGTACGTTCGAGGCACAGCTTCAACGCTCCGGCTTCGTGAACGCTCCCGTTCGGCAAGACGAACTCGCCCGGGATGTCGGCGGTCACGCAACGGCCCTGACCTGCCCAGCCGAGTCCGGATGCTGCGAACAGCAGGGCGACAAAGACAACGACTCGGCTGATCTTGAGGGACAATCTCGAGTGTTGCGTCTTGCCTGCCATGGTTCACCTCCCGCGCCTCTTCGTCTCCCCTCCTTGTCGATTCGATGACACTGCATAGCGCGTGCCAGCGTCACGCGCGGACCGGTTGCCATCTTTCGGGTGGTTTTTGCGTGTGAGACCGGAGTCAATGTGAACTGCCGTTCACAGGTTGGTGAACGACCGGGCACATCCCTTCGCGCTTTGCACGACGGCGGGCCGGACCGCGAGCTCTCAGGGCCTGAGGATGACGACCGGATCAACGGTCAGGCTGTCGGGAGATGCGTCGGCATAGACGACGTCGAACTTGCAGACCGTGACCTCGGAGACGTAGCTGACGAAATGGATGGATTTGACCTTCGCGCCCTCCGACTGGAGGATGGTCACCTCCGCCGGGTCGGTCTCGATCGGGTTGCCGTCGACGTCCTTGAAGTTCCCGACGGTGACCGAGAGCCACCTCCCCTTGTTCCCCGCCCAGTTCACCGCGATCATGAACGGCTCCCACCCCGCGCGGACCTCGGGCAGCAGCGGGTGGTGGCCGAGTTTGAAGGGTTGCAGGATGAGGATCAGGCGGTTGGAGGGTTCTCCGCCGCCCTGCAAGATTTCCAAAACCGGGACCCCCTTCGACGCGATCTCCGAGGGAAGCGGGTGCCTTCTCGTCAACCCATACGTGGAACCGATCCGCGACGCAACGTTTTTTCGGCACCGGGGGAAGCCTTCGAACGCGAATGAAACCTTCCGGGGGGGCCGTGCGTTGTACGAGGCAGGGACG
>JBFJTV010000104.1:0-8364 GCA_041625075.1 Candidatus Polarisedimenticolaceae bacterium
CGAGGCGGCCATCGGCGGAACGGGCGCGGGCGTCCGGACCCTCTTGCGTTGGTTTGAATCGCGGTAGTTCCAAACGTGACCGACCACGCGCACCATTCCGACGAGCCCACTCGCGCCCGTGTCGCGGTGCTCACCGTGAGCGACTCGCGCACCGAGGAGACCGACCGGTCCGGTGCGACCATCCGCGGGATGCTCGAGGATGCGGGGCACGAGGTCTTCGGCTACCGCATTCTCCCGGATGAGCCGGAGGAGGTGCGGCAGGCGATCGAGCGCTGGACCGCGAGCGACGGTTGCGACGCGATAATCGTCAACGGAGGGACCGGCGTCTCCTCGCGCGACCGGACCTACGAGGCCGTCGCCGGGATGCTCGACAAGCGGCTCGACGGTTTTGGCGAGCTCTTCCGCGTGCTGTCCTACGAGGACGTCGGGAGCGCCGCGATGCTCAGCCGCGCGGTCGCGGGCGCGGTCGGCCGCAAAGTGGTGTTCTCGCTGCCGGGATCGACGGGGGCCGTCAAGCTCGCGCTCGAAAAGCTGATCCTCCCCGAGCTCGGCCACCTGCTTCGAGAGCTTCGCCGCTAGTTCATGAACTCCCCGGCCTTCGGGACCTGCGCCTCTTCGACGGCTCCGAAACGCCCCTCGTAGCGCGCGAGGTTCTCCCGCAACGCTCGGATCATGCGTTTGAGGTGACCGGGACTCACGATGACCCGGGCGTTGACCACGCCGTGGGGCGGAAGCAGGTTGATCAGATCGAGGACGAATTCCTCGCGGGTGTGAGTCACCATCATCTGATTGGCGTACACGCCTCCCAGAACCTCGTCCGGGATCTTGATCGAGACTTCGCGTTTCTTGTCGGCCATCGTGGCACCTCCGTTCCGCGGTGAGGCTCAGGCGTTGTTCAGCGAGTCGATCGCGGCAGGGACGTCCGGATAGACCGCGAATACCACATCGAACCCGACCATCTGGAACATCTCGGACACGGCCCGGTTCATCCCGGTCAGCAACATCCTTCCGTTTTCCGGAATGACCCGCTTCTGAATCGCGAGCAACGCACCCATGCCCGCCGAGTCGAAGAACTCCACGAGCGAGATGTCGAGAACCACTTTCGGGCTGACCCCGACACCGTCCACGACCGCCTGTTTGAACGCCTCCGCGTTGCTCGAGTCGATCTCGACCGGTTCGGCGACGGTCGCGACCGTGACGTCGTCGATTGTCTGGACGGTCACCTTCATTACGCCGAGCCTTGACGGTGGAGGGTGATGATGGCCTCGCGGTCGGTGATCCGCTGGAACTGTGCGATCAGGTAGCCGTCCTCCAGGAGTCTCCGGATCCGGGGATGGTCTCGGGGTTGCTGTTTGTACGGCAGGGCCACGTGAATCTGGATACTCTCGGGCCGGTCCATCGGGTCTCCTCAACGGGCGCTCGCCCGAGCAGAGAATAGCATGGCGAAGCCGCCAATTGACAGCGCTCCGGAGGTGTCATATCTTTACCGCTGAAGCACTTAGGTCAATCAACGCAGCCGTCTTCGGCTGGAGGAAGATACCGCATGCTCCAGATCGGCGGGACCCGAAAGAAGGAAGAGACGGTCATCAACGTCACCGAGCGGTGCGCCGCGAAGGTGCTCGCGCTGATGGAAGCCGAAAACAAGGCAGGCTACGGTCTGCGCGTTGCCGTTGAGGGAGGCGGTTGCTCCGGCTTCCAGTACGGTCTCACCTGGGAGAACGCCTCCCGCCCCGACGATCAGGTCATGGAGTTCTTCGGTCTCACGGTCTACATGGACCAGGCGTCCCGGGATTATCTGAAGGGCTCCACCATCGACTACATCGACAGCCTCCAGGGTGCGGGTTTCAAGATCGAGAACCCCAACAGCACCGGGAGCTGTGGCTGCGGCGAGAGCTTTAGCGTTTGATCCCTTCGGCTCGTCGGCTTGCGTGACCGCCCATGACCGATCTGTCGTTCGTTCTCAACATCGAAGCCAACCTCGCCCCCTACGCGCAGCGCTCCTGTGAGTCGCGTGGCCGCCGCCATCCCGAGTCCGAACACGGTTACCGCAGCGTCTACCAGCGCGACCGGGACCGGATCATCCACAGCCGGGCGTTCCGGAGGCTCGAGTACAAGACCCAGGTGTTCGTCAACCACGAGGGGGACCACTACCGCACGCGGCTGACCCACAGCATCGAGGTCAGCCAGATCGGCCGCACCGTTGCGCGGGCGCTCGGGCTCAACGAGGACCTGGTCGAATCGTTGAGCCTCTCGCACGATCTTGGCCACACCCCCTTCGGGCACGTCGGCGAGGACGTCCTCGACGAGCTGCTCGCCGACCACGGCGGGTTCAACCACAACCGCCAGGGGCTGCGGATCGTCGAGATCCTCGAGGAGCGCTACCCCGACTTCGAGGGTCTCAACCTGACATGGGAGGTCCGTGAGGGCATCGCGAAGCACTCGGGTCCGATCAACGTCCAGGTCGCGCCCGAGTTCGCCGAGTACGAGCCGGACCTGCAGCCCCCGATCGAGGCCCAGCTGATCGATCTCGTCGACGAGATCGCCTACAACCACCACGACATCGACGACGGTCTCGAATCGGGCCTGCTCGAGATCGACGCGCTGGCGGACGCCGTCCCGCTGTTCGGCGAGTCGCTCGAGCAGGCGAGACGGGATCATGCCAACGCCGATCCGCGGCAGATCCAGAACCAGGCGCTGCGCGCCCTGATCGACGAGCTCGTCACGGACCTCATCGAGACGACACGGCGAAGTGTGGGGGATGCCGGCGTCGGTTCCCTCGGTGAGGTGCGTCACGCTGGCCGTCCCCTCGGACACCTATCCGACGAGGTCGCCGAACGCAACCGGACGCTCAAGGTCTATCTGCGCGAGAACCTCTACCGGCACCATCGGATCGAGCGCATGAAGGACAAGTCGCGGAGGATCCTCTGCGAGCTGTACGACCGCTACCGCGAAGCGCCGGGACTGCTTCCGAGCGACACGCAGCGACGGATCGAGCGCTTCGGTCTCGAGCGCGCCATCGCGGACTACATCGCGGGAATGACCGATCGCTACGCGACCGAGGAGTACCGCCGCCTGTTCGACCCCAACGTTCGTGTCTGAGGGCCGTGCTAACATCCTTTCCCGCGAAACTCCCGGTTTCATTGGAGGAACGTGATGGGATCCACCGCGATGCCCGGACCGGGGCGCTTGCTGATCAACGGTGAGTGGCGTGACGCCACGGCCGGAAAAACCTTTGAGACGATCAACCCGGCCGACGGGTCCGTGATCACCACCGTCGCCGAGGCCGACGAAGCCGACGTCGACGAGGCGGTCCGGGCGGCGCGCGAGGCGATAGAGTCCGGACCGTGGTCGCGGATGCCGGCCGCGGAGCGCGGCAAGATCGTCTGGCGCATGGGTGAGCTGATCCGCGAGCAGCTCCCGGCGCTGTCGATGGTCGAGACGCTCGATACCGGAAAGACCTTGTTCGATTCCGGGAAGATCGAGCTCCCGATGGCGGCGAGCATCCTGCAGTTCTACGCCGGTGCGGCCACCAAGATCTCCGGAAGCACCCTCGAGTCGAACCCCGGAGCGTTCACGTACACCCTCAAGGAACCGGTCGGTGTCGTCGCCGCCATCGTTCCGTGGAACTTCCCGCTATTGCTGACGACCTGGAAGGTCGCCCCGGCGCTCGCCGCGGGTTGCGTGATGATCGTCAAGCCGGCGACGCAGACACCGTTGTCCGCTCTCGAGCTCGGCCGCATCGGGCTCGAGGCGGGGCTGCCGCCGGGAGTGCTCCAGATTCTTCCCGGCCGCGGTTCGACCGCCGGGATGGGGCTCGTTCGTCACGCGGGCGTCGACAAGATCGCGTTTACGGGGAGCACCGAGGTCGGGCGCAAGATCCTCCAGGAGTCGGCCGGCACGATCAAGAGGGTGACGGTGGAGCTCGGTGGAAAGTCGCCCAACGTGGTCTTCGCGGACGCCGATCTCGACGCCGCCGTCAAGGGGGCGTTCAACGGAATTTTTTACAACAAGGGCGAGGTCTGCGCGGCCGGCTCGCGTCTGCTGATCGAGCGCTCGGCGCACGACGAGGTCGTCGAGAAGCTCGGGAAACGGGCCGATGCGGTGACCCTCGGCGACCCACGTGACAAGGAGACCCGGATGGGCCCGGTGATCTCGGCCCAACAGATGGACTCGGTTCTCGGTTACATCGGGAAGGGGAAGGATGAGGGCGCTCGCGTCGTGGCGGGTGGCCGCCGCGCGGACGAGGTCAACGACGGCAAGGGTTACTTCGTCCGCCCGACCGTTTTCGACGGGGTCAGCCCGGAGATGACGATCGCGCGCGAGGAGATCTTCGGGCCCGTTCTCGCGACCCTCGCCTTCGACGACGTCGACGATGCGATCGCCAAGGCCAACGCCACGATCTACGGTCTCGCGGCCGGTGTATGGACCCGCGATGTCTCCAGGGCTCACCGTGTCGCCCGTAGCATCAAGGCGGGAACGGTGTGGATCAACACCTACAACCTGTACGACGCTTCGCTGCCTTTCGGGGGCTTCAAGCAGAGCGGGTTCGGTCGTGAGCTCGGCCTCGAAGCGCTCGATGCCTACCTCGAGACGAAGAGTGTGTGGCTTGATCTGAGTCGCTGATGCGTGCGGTTGTCATCGCCGAGCATGGTGCGCCGGAGGTCCTACGGCTCGAGGATCGGCCGGTCCCCGAACCGGGTCCCGGTGAGGTCCGTGTCGCGGTCAGGGCCGTCGGCCTCAACCATCTCGATATCTGGGTCCGTCGCGGTGTCCCAGGTCACACGTTTCCTCTGCCGCTGATCCCGAGCTCGGATGTCGCCGGGCTCGTGGACGCGATCGGTCCCGGGGCCCAGGGGCTCGAGGCGGGGGACCGCGTGGTGCTCCACCCGGGGGTGTCGTGCGGCACGTGCCATCCCTGCCGCTCAGGGAACGGACCGTTATGTCGAGACTACGGGATCCTCGGAGAGACTCGCGACGGCGGCGCGGCGGACTTCATCGTCGTCCCACGCGCCAACATCCTGCCGATGCCCGAGGGTCTCGACTTTCCGGAAGCCGCCGCGATCCCGCTGGTCTTTCTCACCGCGTGGCATATGCTCGTCTCCCGCGTGCGCCTTCGCCCGGGGCAGCGCGTCCTGATTCACGCCGCCGGCTCGGGCGTCTCGTCTGCGGCGATCCAGATCGCCGCAATTCATGGAGCGCGTGTTCTCGCCACCGCGGGCACGAAAGAAAAGTGCGACCTCGCCCTCGGTCTTGGTGCCGAGCTCGCGGTCAACTACCGCGAGACCGATTTCGTCGAAGAGGTCAAAGGTTGGAGCGACCGGCAGGGCGTGGATGTGGCGGTCGATCACGTCGGCGCGGATACGTTTGCGAGGACGCTCCGGTGTCTGGCCAAGGGCGGGAGCTATGTGACCTGCGGGGCCACCTCGGGCCACGAGATGGTCACGGACTTCAGACTCATATTCTTCAAAAGTCTATCGATTCTTGGCTCCACCATGGGGGGCAGCCACGAATTGTTGGAAGTACTCCGGCTGGTCCAGGCAAAAAAGCTGCGACCCGTCGTCGATCGGATCCTGCCGCTCGAGGACGTGGCGGAGGCCCACCGCCACCTCGAGAGCCGGTCGGCTTTAGGAAAGACCGTGCTGACGACGGGCTGACGACGCTCCGCGACCCTATGTTGGTAGGGGAAACTCGCGCGCCGTTCCTGGGGGAGCCCGCCGCGAGTTGGAGTGCTAATGTCGGATCGCCGCATCCTCGTCGTCGATGACGAGCAGGACATCCTTGACCTCCTCAAGGATGTCCTGTCCGGAGAGGGGTTTGAGGTGGACACCGCGGTGGACGCCCGCGGCGCTCTGGATCTGATCCGCAACCACATTTACGAGGTCGCCGTCCTCGACTTCAACCTCCCGGACATGGACGGCATCATGCTCCACCGGCAGATCCGCCAGATGGACGAGGAGCTGGCGGACAAGACCGTTTTCATGTCAGGCATGACCCAGGACGGCAGCCGTATGGACTACTACGCCGCGGTCGGCGGTGCCTTCCTAGCGAAGCCGTTCGACGTCGGCCAGGTGCTCGAAGCGATCCAGGCGGTTCTCAACCCCGACGAGGAGTAGAATCAACGCGCCGCTGCCGGGGTTTGCCGCATCCGCCCCAGGATGACGTTGATCGGGTTCCCGCGGGACAAAAACGAGACGACCGGCGGACGCCGCTGACCGAGTCCGTTGAGCTCGACGATCAAGCCGCGGTGGTTGGGCTGCAACCGATAACCCTTGCAGAGGACGGCATAGGCTTCTTTACGCTTGCCGGCGATCACGAGCAACCGGCCGAGATTGCAGCACAGGTCCGGATTGTAGAACTCGCGCTGAAGCGCCTCACGGCACAGCGAGATGCCTTCGTGAAGCCGGTGCTTCTCGAGAGCCAGGCACAGGCCGTAATACGAGATGTAGCGGGCCTGGGGCCTCGCCACGCCACGCTGGCGCTCGATCTCGATCGCGGTCTCGAACAGCGCAAGTGCTTCCCGGGTGCGGGCGCGCGCCAGGGCGGTGAGGCCCCGAGCGAAACTATTCTCTGCTCGTTGATGGAGCATGACTCGCATCCTCCTTACCGGAAAAACCGGTATGCGACGGGGCCCGGATCCCGCTCCAAAACGGATCGGGGCTTGTGACTCTGAATATCGCGCTCGCTCGAGGCGCGGCGCCATAGTCAATTTGGAGGATGCGATTACGAAATGGGTAGTCCCATCACGCACCGACCCGGCTGACGAGCTCGGCGTTGATCTGGATCTCGTAACCGTCGCTGATCTTGTCGAGGACCGACTGCAGAAGCTCACCCTGACGGAGCTGCAGAAGCTCGTTGCGAAGACCCGCCTCGGCCTCGGCAAACCGCGCCTCGTCCAGACCCTCGCGGCGAGTCACCTTGTAGATGACCGTCCCCGCAGGGACCGGCGCCAGACCGACGTCACCGGTCTGAGTCAACGGGCCAAACAGGATCTCGCGAAGCTCCGGGGAGCTGCCACCCGCCCCGGCGAGCGATGACTGGGGCGTCAGCTCTCCGGAAGAGGTCGGCGTGAGCCCCAGCGCGCTCGCCGCGCCCTCGAGCGTGCCGTAACGATCGAAGGCTCTTTTCGCCGCGTCGCGCGCGGCCTGCAGTGCGCGGTCGTTCAGAAGGTGCGCCTTCGCGGTGACCTCGACCTCTTCAAAGGGCTTGACGCTGGGCGGAACGATCTCGGTGACGACGACGATCGCCTGGCCCTGGCGAAGATCGAGAGGGTCGCTGACCGTTCCGGGATCCATGGACTGGACGGCGGTCATGAAAGCGGGAGAGGGCCCGAGATCGGCAAGACGATCATCCTCCGCGACAAGGCGTTCCTGGACCGCATAGCCCTCGGCCACCGCGACCGTGTCGAAGTCGGCCGCGGTCGAGATCTGCCCGCTGAGCCTTCCCGCCTCCGCGCGCACCGCGTCGTCGGCAAGCTGCTGCTGGATCTGGCGCCGGATGCTGTCCTGCACCTCCGCCAGCGGTATCGCCCCGGCCGGTCGCTCCTCGAGCACCTGGATCACGTGGAACCCGAACTGGGACTCGACCACCGGGGCAAAACCACCCACCGGGGTCGTGAAGGCCGCCTGGTCGAACTCCGCGACCATCGCGCCGCGACCGAAGAAACCGAGATCGCCGCCACGTGCGGCCGAGCCGGGATCGTCGGAGTGTTCCCGGGCCAGCGTTTCGAACGGCTCGCCCGCCTCCAGGCGTCCCAGAAGGGCCTCGGCCTCGGCGCGTGCCTCGGCGCGTGCCGCTTCGGCTGCTTCGGGCTCGATGCGGATCAGGATGTGGCGCGCGCGCCGCTGCTCGGGACGGGTGAACTGATCGATGCGCTCGTTGTAGTACGCCTCGACCTCGGAGTCCTCGACCTGGATCGAATCGAGCTGGGCCTGGCGCTCGACGAGGATGAACCGGATCTGGCGAGCCTCGCCACGCATGTAGCGGTCGCGCTCGTTCTCGTACCACCGCCGCAGCTCGGCGTCGGATACGGTCTGGGAGATCTTGTCGGCGTACTCCTGCAGGGAGACAACCACGAAATCGACCTCCGTCTTGTCGAAACGCTTGCGGAACAGATCGCGAACGTCCGCCTCGGAAACCTGCGCCGGTGACGTCACGAGCGATTGCCAGTGGTTGATGGTGATCTCGTCGGCGAGCAGCCGCTCGTAGGCCGCGGCCCCGCCGGGATAGGCACGCTCGAGAAACTGCACGTACTGATCGCGGCCGATAAACGCTCCGTCGGGACCCTTGAGGGAGGGATCCTCGAGGATCGCACGCGAGATCTCTTCGGGGGAGGCCGCGAGCCCTAGTCTGCTCGCCTCCTGGAGC
>JBFJTV010000105.1:0-8262 GCA_041625075.1 Candidatus Polarisedimenticolaceae bacterium
GGATCTTTCTGATCAACCAGCTGATGGACGAGGTTCGCTACGAGAAGGGCGGCACCGAGATCTGGATGCGGAAGAACTAGAAAGCCCTTACTTCAAAACACCTAATTACTCTCTTGTAGTCAATCGTTTATTGACAAATCAGTCTCTTTTTCGGACATTAATCGGGCGGATTCCGGGGCGAAAACGGCGATTTCGGCAAGAGCAGCGCCGGGATGGGCGAGTACCTCCGCAACGGCTCCAGGAGTGATCGAGATGTCGAAGAAAGCGGCGTCGAGGGTCAAGACCGGCGGCCTTCAGGTCGTCGCTCCCATCGAGCCAGGGTGGGAAGAAATCCTCTCGCCCGAGGCTCTCGCTTTCGTGGAGAAGCTCGTCCGTGCTTTCGACGAGCGGCGCGAGCAGCTGCTCGGACGCCGTGTCGAGCGCCAGGGCGAGATCGACCAGGGCAAGATGCCCGACTTTCTTCCCGAGACCGTCGAGATCCGGCGCGCCGGTTGGACCACCGCGCCAATCCCGGACGACCTTCAGGATCGCCGGGTCGAGATCACCGGCCCGGTCGATCGCAAGATGATCATCAACGCCCTGAACTCGGGCGCCAACGTCTTCATGGCGGACTTCGAGGATTCCAACTCGCCGATCTGGAGCAATACCGTCGAGGGTCAGGTCAATCTCCGCGACGCGGTGCGACGGACGATCACCTTCACCAATCCCGAGGGCAAGCATTACGAGCTCAACGACAAAACCGCGGTGCTGATGGTCCGCCCGCGTGGACTCCACCTCGAGGAAAAGCACATCCACCTCGACGGCAAGCCGGTTTCGGCCTCTCTGGTCGACTTCGGACTGTTCTTGTTCCACAACGCGCAGGAGCTGCTTGACCGCGGAAGCGGCCCGTACTTCTACATCCCCAAGCTCGAAAACCACCTCGAGGCGCGGTGGTGGAACGACGTCTTCAACCTCGCGCAGGACGAGCTCGGGATTCCGCACGGCTCGATCCGAGCGACCGTGCTGATCGAAACGATCCTGGCCGCGTTCGAGATGGACGAGATCCTGTACGAGTTGCGCGAGCATTCTGCGGGGCTCAACTGCGGCCGCTGGGACTACATTTTCAGCATCATCAAGAAGTTCCGAAACAAACCGGAGTTCACGCTTCCCGATCGCGCGCAGGTCACGATGACGAGCCACTGCATGCGGTCGTACTCGCTGCTCGCCATCCAGACCTGCCATCGCCGCGGGATCCACGCCATCGGCGGGATGGCGGCGCAGATCCCGATCAAGAACGACCCCGTGGCGAACGAGGCGGCCATCGCGAAGGTGTGGGACGACAAGGTGCGCGAGGCGGGAGATGGTCACGACGGCACCTGGGTGGCGCACCCCGGTCTCGTGGCTCTCGCCAAGAAAGCCTTTGACGAGCGCATGCCGCAGCCCAACCAGATCCACCGCCAGCGCGAGGAGATCCAGATCACCAGCGAGGATCTTCTGACGGTACCGCAGGGAGAGATCACCGAGCAGGGGCTTCGTCACAACATCGACGTCGGCATCCAGTACATGGCGGCGTGGCTTTCGGGCAACGGTTGCGTGCCGATCTACAACTTGATGGAAGATGCCGCGACGTCGGAGATCTCGCGGTCGCAACTGTGGCAGTGGATTCACAACGCTGACGTCGTTCTCGACGACGGCCGGGCGGTCACCGCTGAGTTGTGCCGCAAGCTCTTTGACGAGGAAACAGAGAAACTGAAGAAGATGGCAGGGGAGGAGCGTTTCCGCTCCGGGAACTACGCCCTCGCCCGCGAATTGATCGAAGGGATCGTTCAGAACAACGAGTTCACGGAGTTCATGACGACGGTGGGGTACGAGCGCCTCGACTAGAGCGTGCCAAAGGAGAGCCTCGCGATGAAGGACGGCCAGGCCCGGAAGCTCCAGAAGAGTTGGAACGACAAGCGCTGGGAGGGGATCGAGCGCCCCTACACCGCCGAGGACGTCGTACGCCTGCGGGGCTCGATGATGATCGAGCACACCCTCGCGACGAAGGGCGCGGAAAGGTTGTGGGAGCTGGTTCAGACCGAACCGTTCGTGCGGTCGCTCGGCGCGCTGACCGGCGGGCAGGCCGTCCAGCAGGTGCAGGCCGGTTTGAGCGCGATCTACGTCAGTGGTTGGCAGGTTGCCGGTGACATGAACACCTCGGGGCAGACCTACCCCGACCAGAGCCTGTACCCGGTCGATAGTGTTCCGGCGCTGGTCCGCCGGATCAACGCAGCGTTGCAACGCGCCGATGAGATCGCACACGCCTCAAACGACACCGTCGACATGCCTTACTGGCATGCGCCGATCGTCGCTGATGCCGAGGCCGGCTTCGGCGGCGTGCTCAACACTTACGAGCTCATGAAGGCGATGATCGAGGCGGGCGCCGCCGGGGTGCACTTCGAGGACCAGCTTTCTTCGTTCAAGAAGTGCGGGCACATGGGCGGCAAGGTCCTCGCGCCGACGCAGGAGGCCATCAACAAGCTCGTCGCCGCGCGTCTCGCGGCCGACGTCCTGGGGGTTCCCACCGTCCTGATCGCCAGGACCGACGCCAACTCCGCCACGCTGCTGGCCAACGACTCCGACGAGAGCGATCACGAGTTCATCGAGGGTGAGCGTACCCCGGAGGGTTTCTTCCGCGTGCGGGCCGGGCTCGACCAGGCGGTCTCTCGCGGCCTCGCCTACGCCCCTTACGCCGACATGATCTGGTGCGAGACCGCTCATCCCGATCTCGACGAAGCCCGCGGTTTTGCCGAGGCGATCCATGCGAAGTTCCCCGGAAAGCCGCTCGCCTACAACTGCTCACCGTCGTTCAACTGGAAGCGCCATCTCGACGACGCGACGATCTCGAGTTTTCAGGAAGAGCTCGGTGCCGCGGGTTACAAATTCCAGTTCGTGACCCTCGCGGGATTCCATTCAGTGAATACGGGCATGTTCGAGCTGGCCCACGCCTACAAGAGCAAGGGCATGACGGCTTACTCCGCGCTGCAGGAGCAGGAGTTCACGCTCGAGCACGACCACGGCTACCGCGCGGTGAAACACCAGTCATTTGTTGGGGCCGGATACTTCGACCAGATCACCCAGATCATCACCGGCGGAAAGAGCGCAACCACCGCGATGCACGGCTCGACCGAGGAAGAGCAGTTCACCGACGACGAGGCTTCGGAAGAGGCGGAGATCCACCCCAAGTCCGCGTAGCGGCCTGACGCGCAGCCCGACAGCCGGACCATGTCCGTCAAGGGACAACAATCGTCCGCTCTGTCGCTTAGCGCTCTAACCGCAAGGGGCGCTGAGATCCTGCGGCACCGGGCAATCGGTGCTGGTCGTATCCTCCGGGCGCTCCGTCTCGACACCGGGCGTCACGACGCCGCGCGCAAGACCGTAGGAACCTTCGTTCAAGCCCTCGTTGCCCACGATCACGAAGAACAGGTCGTTCGGCGCGCCACCGGGAAGTACCCAGTCGTAGCTCCCGCTGGTGCCGACGCCGCACTGCTGGCCGACCCAGTAGGCCCCCGTGTCGTTGAGGTCACCGTACTCGATCGTGTTGGCGGTTGCCAGGCAGGCGCTTGCGTAACTGATCGACAGCGTTCCCGTCGACCCGTCGAACGGGCCCACGATCATCTGCGCCAGCGGCCCCGAAGTCTCGCCGACCGTGCCGCTGAGGCAATCGGGGTCGGCGCCGTCGATCAAGCCGTCACCGTCGTTGTCGAGCCCGAGCGTGTCCTCGCCGTTCGGCTCGGGCGTACCGTCCTCGGAGCCGTCGGTGTTGCAGGCGTTCAAGATGTTGACGTCGGCGAGGGCGTAGTACGTCGGGTCGACATCCTCACCATCGATCGGGGGCGCAGTCGGGGGGCCGTGGCAGAAGTCACAGCCCTGGGCACTGTGCAGCAGCCTCAGCCCACGGCCGCTGTTCTTGGGTTGGCCGGCTGAGGGGAAGCCCCGCCAATTGACGGCCGTCGTTTCGCCGTAGTCACGGCCGTGGCACCCGGCGCAGCCGCGATTGTTGTCCTGACTCCACATCGTCAGCGGGTTGTCGCGGTCGCTGCTGGTGTGACACAGTGCGCAGGTGTTCGTGAACTCGTTGTTTCCAACATGCAAGTCATGAAGGTCTCCGCGATTGACGAAACCGGGGTGACACTGTGCGCAGTAACCCGCGTCGGGAGTAGTGGGATCGTGATAGCTCTCGAAAGCAACCACAGGATCGCTGCGCAGCACCGCCAGCACGGCGAGCGGCAGGATCGCCCCGATGATCATCACGGTCCGCCATCTGGCTTTCGCCGAGCCTTCTTCTTTTTTCGTCATGTCCGATCCCTCTTTCTTGGTTTCTCGGCGGCAAGCTTACGTGGAAATGGTCGGTGCTCCCAGCGATTCAATGGACCATTTTGGTCTCTTTTTAGGGCGCCGTCGTCCCCTCAGTAGGCGTCGTTGTGGACGCCCTCGACGGCGCGGCCGGAGGGATCGGCACGCCGGCGGAACATCTCGTCCCACCGAATCGCGGTCGGAGTGCTGCAAGCAATGCTCATGCCATGGGGCACGCATGCCGCGGCGGCGTCTCCCGGGAAGTGCGACTCGAAGATCGAGCGATAGAAGTAGCCTTCCTTGGTCACCGGCGTGTGGTGCGGGAAGCGATACCGCGCACGGCGGAACTGCTCGTCGCCGATCTCCTTCTCTGCCACCTGCTTGAGCGTGTCGATCCAGGAGTAACCGACGCCGTCCGAGAACTGCTCCTTCTGCCGCCAGAGGATCTCGTCGGGCAGGTAGCCGCGGAACGCCTCCCGGAGGACCTGCTTTTCCATCCGCTTTCCGACGGTCATCTTGTCGGCGGCGTCGAAACCCATCGCGACATCGAGGAATTCCCGATCCAGAAACGGCACGCGGGCCTCGATCCCCCAGGCGGCCAGGGACTTGTTGGCGCGCAGGCAGTCGAACAGGTGAAGCTGGTCGAGCTTGCGAAGCGTCTCGGCGTGGAACTCCTCCGCATCGGGCGCCTTGTGGAAATAGAGATAGCCGCCGAAGATCTCGTCCGCGCCTTCGCCGGTCAACACCATCTTGATGCCCATCGCCTTGATGCGCCGGGCCAGCAGATACATCGGCGTCGAGGCGCGAACGGTGGTGATGTCGTAGGTCTCGATCTGGTGGATGACGTCGCTCAGCGCGTCCAGACCCTCCTGGATCGTGTAGGTGTACTGGTGGTGGACGGTGCCGATGGCGTCCGCGGCCGTCGCGGCCGCGGCCAGATCGGGCGAGCCGTCGAGACCGATGGCGAAGGAGTGAAGCTGAGGCCACCATGCCTCGCTGCGGCCACCGTTCTCGATGCGGCGCTTGTAGAACTTGTGGCAGATGGCGGTGAGGACCGACGAGTCGAGCCCTCCCGACAGCAGAATGCCGTAGGGGACGTCGCACATCAGCTGCCGCTCGACGGCGTCCTCGAGCGATGAGCGCAGCCGTTCCAGGTCCGCCTTCTCACCCTTCACGGCGTCGTAGTCGCGCCACCCGGGGTTGTAGTACCGAAGCGGTTCGCCGTGTTTGCTGTCGAGATAGTGTCCCGGGGGAAATTCGTGAATCGTACGGCAGGTGTCGATCAGCGCCTTCAGCTCCGAGGCGACGAAAAAGCGACCGTGCTCGTCGTGCCCGGTATACATCGGCATCACACCGATCGGATCCCGGGCGAGAAGATAACGGTCTTCCTTCTGGTCGTAGAGCGCGAAGGCGAAGATGCCGCTGAGCTCGTTGAAGAAATCGGGGCCGCGCTCCCGGTAGAGCGCCAGGATCACCTCACAGTCCGAGGAAGTTTGAAAGTCATAGGGCTCGCCCAACCCCAGCTGAGCGTGGTTGTAGATCTCGCCGTTGACCGCCAGCACGAGGTCGCGATCCGGACTGTAGAGCGGTTGGGCGCCGTGCATGATGTCCACGATGGCCAGCCGCTCGTGGGCCAGGATCGCCCGATCGCACGAGAAGATGCCGCTCCAGTCGGGGCCACGGTGTCGCTGGCGCTTCGAGAGCTTCAGCGCGAGCTGCCGCAACGGCTTGGGATCGTCCTGGATGTCGAAGATGCCGAGAATGGAGCACATGGTTGCTGCGACGGGAACCCGATCGACGTCCTGTGATGAAGCGCGAGTCTATCACGCTCGTGCGAGACTCTCGCCGCCACCATCAGCAGACTGTGAGAGACTTAGCGCTTCACCGAAGGAGGCACGATGAGTGACAACGGCCGGCCCAAGATCAAGCCCACCGAGAACGGCCCCTATCTCGTTTCGGGTGTGACCAAGATCACACGTTACACCGACGCCAAGGAGTTCCCCGTCGATGGCAAAGCGGCGCTATGCCGCTGCGGCGGGTCGAAGAACAAGCCGTTCTGCGACGGGACGCACGCGAAGATCGGCTTCTCGAGCGCCAAGTCACCCGATCGTGCGCCCGACAACCGTGAGAGCTACGAAGGCGACGGCGTGACGATTCACGACAATCGGGGTCTCTGCGCGCACGCGGGTCGTTGCACCGACGGGTTGCCCGCGGTCTTTCGGCTCGGAACGGAGCCGTGGATCGTCGCAAAAGGGGAGTCGGCCGAGGCCGTGTCCAAGACGATCCAGCAGTGTCCGTCCGGCGCGCTCAGTTACTCGATCGACGGTCAAGAGCATGCCGAGCGTGGCGGACCGTCGGTGGTCCTGTTCGCGCCCAACGGTCCGTACATCATTCGTGGGGGCGCGGATCTCGAGGACACCGAGCTCCTCGAGGGCGGAACGCTCGATCACTTCACGCTGTGCCGGTGTGGCGCCAGCAAGAACAAGCCCTTCTGCAGCGGTGCGCACTGGGACGTGAAGTTCGACGAGGACGCCTGAGTCAGTGCGATCTCTTCTTGGTTCGCTTGCGGGTGGACCGGCGCGGTTTTCTTCGCGAAGCTCCGGTGCCTTTCGAGCCGTCGCGGTCTCGTGACAGCTCGCGGATGTACAGAACCCCCCACGACACGAACGGCAGCAGCAGGATCAGGTCCGAGTAGACGACGTCCCTGACGCCCTTGACGACGTAGCCGGTGAAGTACCCGGGTTCGATTCCGCTCTGCTGATAGTCGAGCATCGCGTAGCCGAGGTGAGTCGCGGACGCGAACCCGACGACGTGCGCCAGCCCGAGAGGGACGTAGCCGAGCACCGCGATCCGCACTCGCGCGCCCCACGAGATGCCGGGCGAACAGAGCGCGAGCGTCACCAGGATCGACAGATCCACGAAGGTGTCCCTGTTTTCCGCCCTCAGCGTGGGACGCCCCGCGACGTCGCGCACGATGAGGCCATCGACGCCCGGGCTGACCGACCCGGTGCGGCGCGGGTACTCGAAGATCGTGGAGACCTTCGCGTACGCCTGCGCCACCGCGACTCCGTAGGGCGGTCCGATCCGGCTCCACACCGGGTACAGAGCTGTATAAAGCAGGACTGCGCTAGCCGCGAACTTCGCGACGGGGTGCCGCCGGAGCCAGTCGGCCGGCCGTGACCGCCTGCGTCCACCAGAGGAAGCAACCGACCGCGGCCGCGACGATGAATGCTTGGAAGACATAAACGTGAACGACCTTGAAAAGTTGATCCGAAGCAACGCCCAAAAGGAACAACACGACGATCCGGAAGATATTGAGGAGCGACAGGGCAACCCAGCCCAGCCCGAGCCCGATGAGCCGTGCGCGCCAGCTCGCGGGGAAGGCAAGGATGCCCGCGGTCAGGATCGCGACGGCCTTCAAACCATCGCAGTCCCGCGCGACCCTTGCCTGCATGCCGCCGCCAACGAGGTAGGTCTCGGTTACGTCGACGTCCACGCCGAGCGTCCGGAGGACCGCCCCGCAGATCTCGGCGAGGAACCGGCTGTAGGGTTCGCGAACCGATTCCCAAACGGCGGTCTCGTCGAGTACGAGATTCGCGGCGACCACCAGGACGCCGAAGACCACCAGGAATCTCACGAGCCTGCGACGAGGAAAGCTCGTGATCGAATCGCGGACCGACGATTCGCCAGGCCGCCCTTTGCCACGGTTGGTTCGTGAATGGTGATCGGACATGCAACCTCTTGGGAATCTCGCTCGCTAGTCGATGCCGAGGGTCCTGGCGGCTTCCCGTTCGAACAGCGCGAGCACCGGATCGCCGGGAGAAATCTCGGCCTTCAACGCTTGCGCGCGCTTGATCAAAGCGTAGCCTTCCTCGCGACGGCCGAGCTGCCATTGCGTCAGACCGAGCGGGAAGAGTCGGAACGGCTCGTTCGCAAGTTCCGCGTCGA
>JBFJTV010000106.1:0-8254 GCA_041625075.1 Candidatus Polarisedimenticolaceae bacterium
CAGGATCGCGAGCGTGACGTTTGGCGGCAGGTCGCCACGCACCATCGCCCCGCAATTGGCGTTGAGCCGATCGTACTCGTAGTACAGCTTTGCCTTTTCGGCGGACACGTCCGGGGCGGCGGAGATGCGGTAGAGGAAGTAGTCGTTCTCGAAAACGAGCAGCTCATCTACCTGCTCGACCTTGAACTCCGGCTCGAGCATGCGTTGCCGGATCCACTTGTTGTGACTGTCGGCGGCCTTGTCGAGCCGCTCGACGTTGTTCTGTGTGATCTCGTCCACCCAGGCGACGCACTCCACGAGCGTCACGGTGCGCTTCGACTTCACCTCGGTCCAGGTCGCCTCGGCGAGGTCCATCACCGAGTTGAGCCGTCCGTCGACGACCTCCAGACCTTGACCGCCGACGATGTAGATCTCCGCGACACGTTCGTTTCCGGACGGGTCCGTCATCGTCATGGTGATCTTGTAGTCGTTGTCCGCCGCTTCGGCGCACGCCGGCGCGACGAGCGCCAGCAATGCGGCGGCAAAGATGACCGGGCGTATACGCATCTCGTTGCTCCCCGTGATCGTCCCGTCTCTACCCGACGGGCTGTCCAAACTGTAGAAGATACCCGTTATTGTCGTTGATCGCGAACCGTGGGGGTGAGTCCCCGAGTGTCATGGCTCGTCCTTCCGAAGTTGCAGCAGCAAGAGCAACGCGCCGGTGGTGATGGCAAAGTCCGCGAGGTTAAAGACTCCCGTCCGCAGATCACCGACACCGACGATCATGAAGTCTCGCACGAAACCGAACAGGGCACGATCGAGGAGATTGCCTAGACCTCCCGCAAAGATCAGTCCCAGGAGGACGGCCTGCCCGCGTCGGAGACGGCGGGCCCGGATCAGGTAGACCAGAAGCGCGAAAAGACCCACGCCGACCAGGACGGTAAAGACCCAGAAGCGCACCACGGACGGGAGGCTCGAGCCCAGTCCGAGAAACGAGCCGGTGTTCTCGGCATACTCGAGCCGCACCGTCCCGCCCAGAAACGAGAGGGTCTCGCCGCCGGCCAGATGGCGGGTCGCAAGGGTCTTGGTTGCCTGATCGCACCCGACGCAGGTCAGGACAATCGCGAGCAGGACGATCATGCGGCGGTTCACTCTCATCCCGCGAAAGTCATCTCTTTCTGGGCGCCGCGATCGCCACCATCGTCACGGCGCCGGCCACGAGGAGCGCCGGGTGCTCGCGCACGAACGCCAGGGGGCTGAGCGCCTGCGGCGTGCCGGGTCGGTGTCCGACGAACAGGTGATAGAGAAAACAGATGCACAGCGCGAAGAGCGAAACGACGGCGGCGGTGAGGGCGACGCGGTTCAACGTTCCACCGGGCCGGGGCTTGAACCACGCGATGACCGTCAGCCCCAAGGCGGCGATCGCCGTCGCCAGCGCCAGACTCAACGTCGTCGAGTAGAAGTCCATGCCGTTCTCACCGATCAGGTGGCGGGGGCGTCGGTCTCGCGAACTCCCTCGTCGGTTGTCCCCGGAAGCAGCGCGGGACCACCGGCCAGGACTCGGTCAGGAAGTAGGCGTAGGTTCCCTCCGGAAACTCCGGCGTCGCCGTCAACCGTCCGTTGCACTCGTCGAGGTCACCGAGCCCCTCGACGAACTCGTAGTCCGCGACAAAGGTGCCGTCGTAATCTCCCGCCGGGTCCCCCCGGTCGTCGGGCCGCTCGCCGGTCTTGAGCCGATAGCTGGGAGTGAGAGCCTTGATATCAGAGCTCGCGTCGTCTCCGTCGGCGTATCCGTACACAGCGTAGATCGGGAAGCCATCTCCCGCCCAACCGACGAGAGGGGAGTGCGACGACGAATCGAACCCCAGCGCGTCGAGCAACAACGTCGGCAGGCCGTGGTAGTGGTACGCACCGTTCGGCTGGACGTGCGCATAGCTCTCGTCGAGGCCCAGGGGGATCGCCCCCGAGAGCGCCTCGTACTGCCAATCGTGCTCGTGGTCTCCCCGGTACCACTCGGCGGCGCCCGGGTTGAAGGGGACCCCGTTGACCGCGACGCCGAAATGGCGCAACCCGATAAGCTTGACGTTGCGCGCGAGCCGGGGATCCGCCGGGAGCTTGAACTCGTACTCCTGCTCCTCGATCTTGTTCGGGTTGCCCCTGTTGGGAAACTTTCCGATCGGATGGTCCGGGATCCCGTTCGATCGGATCACACGGAACTCTCCCTCGACCTCGATCGAAACACGATTCGCGACCGGGGTCTCGCCGTCGGACGGAACGAGATTCACGGTCCCGTCGCTCTCGTTCACGCTGTGGGTCCTCGCCGGCTGACGTCCCGGCGGATGGGTCCTGACCCTCTGACCGAACACAGCGGAAGCACAGGCCGCAAGGACGATCGCGAGCATCACTCCGGCAGATCGAGACACACCGCTAACCCGAAAGCTCGAACTGGCACCATCGCTCACTCCGCTGCTCCTCTTGCACCACGTCGTTACCGATCTAGCCTACGACATGGTGGGCTATTCCGTCCGTAAGGCCTCGACGGGATCGAGCCGTGCGGCTCGTTGGGCGGGCAGAACCCCGCTGAGAAGACCCACGATTAGGCTCACCCCGAGGGCGGCCACGACGTAGCGCAACGGTGTGTGCACGGGAAGACCCGGAACCGCCAGCGTGAGCCCCTGGGCGATCCCGATGCCCGCGAGCACGCCGAGGATCCCGCCCGCGAGCGACAGCACTGCCGCCTCGGCGAGGTAGATCGAAAGGATCTGGAAGGGGCTGGCACCGAGTGCCTTCGAGAGGCCGATCTCCGCGGTCCGCTCGTTGACGGAGATCCACATCATGGTCAGAATCCCGATGGCGCCGACGACCAGCGAGATCGCACCGATACCGCCGACCGCGAGGCTGACGATGCCGAGCACGCGGTCCATGACGTCGAGCATTTCGGTCTGCGTGGTGATCGAGAAGTCTTCCTCGCCGTCATGTCGATCCATCAAGGTCTGGCGAATTCTCTCGACGATGAAATCCTCGTCGATCGTCTTCGAAAACAGGATATCGATCTCCTGAAGCTCGTCGCGGTTGAACAGCTGTTGCGCGGAGGCGACGGGGATGTAGGCCGAGTCGTCGATGTCGATGCCGAGCAGCAACCCCTTTGGCTCCATCACGCCGATCACCAGGAAGCGGTGTCCACCGATCCTGACGTGCTCGCCGAGGGCGTTCTTATCGCGGAAGATCTCGCGCTTGAGCTTGGGGCCGAGCACCGTCACCGGGGACGCGCGGCGGGGATCGGCATCGGGGAGAAACCGGCCCTGCCGTACTCGGAAGGTCCAGACGTCGGGGACCTGCGAGTTCACGCCGTAAATAAAGATGCTGCGCCCACGGCCCTCGTACTCGACCCGCGCCGTGCCCATGTTGACCGGCACGACCTTCTCGACACCCGGAATTCGAAGGAGGGCCTCGACGTCGTCGAGCGTGAGTTTGCGGTAGGTCCCTGAGAGGGCACCGGGCTGACCGGTGGTCATCGTCTTTCCGGGGTTGATGGCGAGCAGGTTGGTTCCGAACTGCGTGAACTCGGAGAGGATGTACTGTCGCGTGCCCTCGCCGATCGAGGTCAGCAGGATCACCGACGCGATCCCGATCAGGATGCCCAGCATGGTCAGGACCGAGCGCAGGCGGTGCGCCCTGACGGCGCCCCATGCGAGACGAAGTAGCTCGCGGAGCTTCATCCTATCTCCTGGCGAGAGCCAGCACGGGGTCGAGACGCGCCGCTCTCCGTGCAGGGAGCGCGCCGAACGCGATTCCCAGCGTGATGGAAAGCAACAGCGAGCCCGCCACGGCCCACATCGGCGGCTCGACCGGAAACGCCGGGTAGATCACACCGAACACCCGGCCGGCCCCCAGACCGATCGACAGACCGAGCAGGCCACCCAGTGACGACAGCACCGCGGCCTCCACGAGAAATATAAGCAACACCTGGCCGGGGCTTCCCCCCAGCGCCTTGAGCAACCCGATCTCCGAGGTGCGCTCGCTCACGGAGACCAGCATGACGTTCATGATGCCCACACCGGCGACCGAGAGCGAGATCGCCGCGATGCCGCCTAGCGCCGCCGTGAGGACCGCCATGATCTGGCTGAAGGTCGACAGCACCGAGTCCTGGGTCAGGATCGTGACGTCCTCGATGTCGTTGTGACGCTCGGTGAGGACCTGGATCATCTCCATCTTGACGGACTCGATCTGCGAGAAGGAGCTGACCTCCACAAAGACACGCCACAGCGAGGTCTGATCGAACATCCTCATCGCCCGTCCGACCGGAACGTGAACGAACTCGTCCATGTTCATGCCGATGGTGCGCCCGCGCGGAGCCATCACGCCGATCACCCGAAAGCTCTCCTCGCCGAGCTTGAGCGTTTCGCCCAGAGGGTTGATTCCGGGAAACAACTCGCGCTGGATCTTCGAACCGATGACGCACACGCGGGGACCGCGGTCGGGGTCGGACTCGGGTAGGTAGCGCCCGACGTTGATCTCGAGAACGCGGACGAATTGCATCTCGGGGGTCGTGCCCACGACCTGGACGTCGCGGGTGCGATCGCCGAACCGCGCGGGTGCCTCGCCCATGGCAAGCGGCGCCAGGTAGCGGATGCCACGGACACGCCGGCGCAATGCCTCGACGTCGTCGACCGTCAGGTCGTTGGGGGCGCCGCCCATGAACGGGACCATCCCGGTCGTTTCGATCTTCCCGGGAACCACGATGAGCAGGTTGGTACCGAGATTGGAGAACTCGCCCGTGACGTAGAGACGCGCGCCCTCGCCCAGGCTCGTCAGAAGGATCACCGAGGCCACACCGATGGTCACGCCCAGGACCGAGAGCGTGGTGCGCAGGCTGTGGCCGCGAAGAGCGCCCGTGGCGAACCGCAGAACGTCGTAGATGCTCATCGCCTCGTGTCCTCGGCCAGCGCGCCGTCGGCCAGTCGGATTCGGCGCCAGGCCCGGCCGCCGATCCCGGGGTCGTGGGTCACGACGATCAGGGTCAGACCTTCGCCGTTCATCGATTCGAGCAGCTTGACGACGTCGTCCCCCGCGACGCTGTCGAGATTGCCGGTGGGCTCGTCCGCGAGCAGGATCTTCGGCCCCATCACCACCGCCCGCGCGATCGCGACGCGTTGTCTCTCGCCCCCCGACAGCTGATCGGGGCGGTGGCCCGCGCGGGCCGAAAGCCCCACGGCCTCGAGCGCGGACGCCCCGCGCTTGCGGCGCTCGGCCCGTTCCATTCCCGCAAAGACCATCGGCAGCTCGACGTTCTCGGTGGCGGTCAATCGCGGCACAAGGTGAAAGGACTGGAAGACGAAGCCGATCTTGTGACGCCGGATCCTCGACAGCTCGCCCTCGTCGAGGCGTGCGACGTCCTGGCCGTCAAGGATGTACGAACCCGAGGTGGGGCGGTCGAGACAACCCAGCAAGTTGAGCAGGGTGGACTTCCCGGAGCCCGAGGGGCCCATGACGGAGATGTACTCGCCCTCCGGAATCGAAAGGTCGAGGTCGTGCAGCGCGTGCACGACGCTGTCGCCGACTTCGTAGGTCCGGTTGATCCGCTTCAGCTCGATCACTTGAGCGTTTCGCTCTCGATCCGCGCGTACGCGCCTTCCCGGACCTCCTCGCGGTCGAGCGAGACGACCACCGCGGCGCCCTCCTCGAGACCGTCGAGGATCTCGGTGAACTCCCAGTTGCGCAGCCCCGTCTCGACCGCAACCGCCTGAAGGTGCTCGTCGTTGAGAACCAGGACGCGGCCGCCCTCCATGAGCGCGTAGCTCGGAACGCGAAGCGTGTCGGCTCGCGAATCGAGAATCACCTCGACGTCGGCGGATGTCCCGGGAAGAAGACGGCGGGAAAATGCCACGTCGTCGAGCTCGACCTCGATATCGAACGTACGGTTCTGATCGACGACATCGCGAACAAACGTGGCCACCCGGGTTATGCGACCGATAAACGCCTCGCCGGGAAAGGCATCGAGCGTTACACGCACGGGCAGGTCGACATGGACCTTGCCGACGTCCACCTCGTCAAGAGGCGCTTCGATATAAATCGCTTCGGGATCCATGATCTGGATCACCGGCGGGATCGGAACTCCCGGCGGTGAGGGGGTGATCCACTCGCCCAGCTCCGTGGAGAGCTCGGTGATCACTCCGTCGAAGGGGGCACGCAAGACCATCTTGGAGAGGTTGACCCGAGACAGCTTGAGCGAGGCAAAGGCCTGGTGCACGCGGGCACGGGCGGCCTCGCAGTTGGCCGTTGCGATGTCCAGCGCGTTGCGCATCTGATCGAGCAGCTCCTGCGAGACGATGTTGTCGTCGCGCAGCTCGAGATAGCGATTGAGATCCAGCTCCGCCTGATCGCGCGCCAGACAAGCCTCGCGCTCGGTTGCCTCGGCGGCCTCGAGCCCGCGCTCGTTTACCTCGACGTCCGCACGGAAGTCCTCATCGGCAAGCTTCATCAGTATCTGGCCGGCCTTGACGCGATCACCCTCACGCGCGTCGAGCCGCACGACACGACCTCCGATCTCGGGACTGAGCGAGGCACGATGCCGTGTCTTGACCGTGCCCGCCTTGCTGTTGGTGACCGTGTCCTCGACCAGCCCCGTAGCCGCGCGAAAGACGGTCACGGGTATCGGCTCCGACTGGAAGACGGTGAATCGCAGAGCCACGATTCCGGCGACGAGAAGGACAGCGAGGAGAACGCGCCGTATCCACTTCGACTTCATATGCGCATGCTATAGCAGACGCGAAGACGTCGCACGACCGTATGAGACCGTTAAAGTCCTCAGCGCAGGGGTCGGAACCCTAGTTGTCGTTGCCGTCGATCTCGGGAAGCCGGTGCTCGCCGGAGGGGCGCTTGTAGAGCAGGACCTCGCGGCCGCCGTTGCGATGCTCGACTCGGTCCATGAGCGCACGCATCAGAAAGATGCCGCGGCCGTGATGCAGGTGAATGCGTTTTGCGCCGCGTGGATCGGGAACGGCATCGGGGTCGAATCCCTTGCCCTCGTCCAGAACGGCAATCAGGATTCCCCGTCCCTCTTCGCAGTAACAGCTGACCACCACCTGTTTGCTGGGGTCATTCTCGTTGCCGTGGATGATGGCGTTGGCCAGCGCCTCGCGCAGGGCGATCTCGACATTGGCCATGTCGTCGTCGGCAAAACCAGGCCGCCCGGCGACCTCCTGGCGGACACGCTCGGCGACCTCGTTGATGGACTCCCGCGTGCTCGCGACCGAGGCGAAGAACCTCAACTTCAGCCCGTCGCGGTGGAGCGTCGCCTGCTCGTCGTCATCTGCCGGGTTCGCGGGATTCTTCGGTTCGGGCACCGCGCCTCCTGCGCTGTCAGTCAAGTTGGGGTCCCCCGGTCCCCTAAGAGCATACTCCGTATAGTCCGTTCCCGGTAAGGGCTTTGATCGTTTCGGGCTCGCCACGGGCGGTATGCTGGTGGCTTCGTCGGGGAGGTGTGGCGATGGCTCGTGGTTACTGGCTGATGAAGACCGAACCGGACACGTTTTCCTGGGACGATCTGATGAAAGAGCCCGGGCAGACGACACACTGGGACGGGGTGCGCAACTATCAGGCGAGGAACTTCCTGCGCGATCGGATCCGGGTGGGAGACGGCGTACTGTTCTACCACTCGAGCACCGATCCGCCTGCCGCCGTGGGAACGGCGACTGTCGTCAAAACGGGCTATCCAGACCCGACCCAGTTCGATCGCAAGTCGAAGTACCACGACCCCAAGTCGAACCGCGACAACCCGCGGTGGTTCGTGGTGGACATCAAGGCCGACAAGGCGTTCAAGCGCCCAGTGACCCTGAAGGAGATGCGCGAGAACCCTGGGCTCGAGAAGATGAAGCTGATCCAGCGCGGGATGCGCCTCTCCGTCCAGCCGGTGACCGCCGCCGAGTGGAAGATCGTAACGAAGATGGGCGGGCTTTAGGCGACGCTTTCCTCTTCCGGTGCAGCGTTCCTCGCCTGGACGTGCTTCTCGTGCTCGTGCATCACACGGCGGATCCACGGCACCATCAGAGCGATCATCAATGCCGCCGCAAACGCGCTGATCGCGTTGATCCAGAAGATCGTGCTGAGTGAGTCGACCCGCTCCCACAGGCCGCCGATCATCCCGGCCATCTTGTTACCGATTGCCGTCGACAGGAACCAACCGCCCATCATCAGCCCCGTGACGCGGATCGGCGAGAGCTTGGAGACCAACGACAGTCCCATAGGAGACAGGAACAGCTCGCCGATCGTGATG
>JBFJTV010000107.1:0-8208 GCA_041625075.1 Candidatus Polarisedimenticolaceae bacterium
ATGGGGTCGGGCGCGGCGCTGTTCGACTACGACAACGACGGCGATCTCGACATCTATCTCACGACCTGCAACTGGGGTCTGGTCGAGGGAAGCGACAGGGAGGCGCCGGTCAACCGGCTCTATCGCCAGGATGAAGACGGGAGCTTCACCGACGTCACCGCCGAGGCGGGTCTGGGCGACGACGGCTACGGGATGGGCGTCGCGATCGCCGACATCGACAACGACGGCGACGAGGACGTCTACGTGACCAACTACGGCCCCGACCGATTGTATCGCAATCGCGGCGACGGGACCTTCGAGGACATCACCGCCGCGTCGGGCACGGCGGTCGATGGCTGGTCCGTGTCGGCGTCCTTTCTCGACTACGATCGCGACGGCTTTCTCGATCTCTACGTCACGCGCTACGTGGAGTACGACCCGACGATCGACTGTTTCGACACCGCCGGACGACGCGACTACTGCGGTCCCACCGTGTTCAAGCCGGCGACAGACGTGCTCTTGCACAACAACGGCAACGGGACGTTCTCGGATGCGAGCGAGACTTCCGGGATCGCCGCGGTGACGGCGGCCGGGCTCGGTCTCATCTGCGAAGATCTCAACGACGACGGCTGGGTGGACGTCTACACCGCCAACGACGCGTACGCCAATCAGCTCTGGCTCAACCAGAAGGACGGGACCTTCCGCGACGAGGGTCTGGTGATGGGGGTGGCCTACAACATGCACGGCCACGCCGAGGCGGGGATGGGCGTGCTGGCGGCCGATCTCGACAACGACGCCTTTCCCGATCTCTTCGTCACCCACCTTCGCAAAGAGACGAACACGATCTACCGGAACCTGGGTGACGGCACCGGTTTCAGCGACATCTCGGCGATGAGCGGTCTCGGGAAGTCGAGCATGCCTTACACGGGGTTCGGGACGATCGCCGTGGATGTCGAGCTCGACGGTGATCTCGACATTCTGGTCGCCAACGGCCGGGTCCAGCGTGGCGACCCGCTGCCCGGTTCCGGCGTCCCGCCTCCCTGGGATCTGTTCGCGGAGCCCAATCTGTTCTACCTCAACGACGGTTCGGCGAGTTTCTCTCTGGCGTGCGACGTGCTCGCCCCGTTCTGCGAACCGATCGAGATCACCCGCGCGCTTGCCACCGGGGACATCGACGACGACGGTGACCTCGACGTCCTGGTGAGCAACATCCAGGGGCGCGCGCGGCTCTATCGCAACGACGCCCCACGCGAAGGGCATTGGCTGAGCGTTCGCGCCTTCGACCCGCGGCTGAACCGGGACGCTCTCGGCGCCCGCGTGATCCTGGTCTTCTCCGGCGGCCGGCAGCTTCGGACGATCAGCAGCGGTTACAGCTATCTGTCGAGCAGTCCCCCGCGCGCACATTTCGGTTTCGGCGACGCGACCGAAATGGGACGGATCGAGGTGATCTGGCCGGACGGGCTTCGCGAGACGTTCGCGGTCGGATCCGTCGACCGCGTTCTCGAGGTCGAACGGGGCTCGGGAGAGCCGCTCCCGTGAGCAAGGGCAAAGGCAAGCGCAAAAAACAACGACGGGCCGAGCGACGCGCGCGGGCGCAGGCGCCGCCAAGGCCCAAGCCCGAGCGGCGACCGGAAGCGACGCCGGAGAAGCCACGCCCGAAACGGTCTTCATCGTGGCGCTGGGCCGTGCTCGCCGTCGTCGTCGTGGTCGCGGGCGCCGCCGCGTGGTACGTGCTCCAGCGTCCCGCGAGCGAAGCCGTCGCCGCGAGCGACTGGGGCATCCCCGACCCCGACACCTCCGAGATGGGACCCCCGGTGGCCAGGGCCATCGCCACCGCGCGTCAGGCCGTCATCGCGCAGCCCGATTCGGCGGCCGCGTGGGGCCAGCTCGGGTCGGTCTTCGACGCGCACGAGCTCTACGATCTCGCGGTCGTGTGCTACGAGCACGCCCGCGAGCTCGACCCGTCGAACTTTCGATGGCCCTACCTCCTCGGGATGGTTCGCGATTTTCGCGGGGAGGACCTCGATGCGGTCCTCGAGTCGTTCGAGGCGGCGATTCGCTTGAGCCCTGACTCCCCCGCGATCTACTTCCGGTACGGCGACGCCCTCACGCGACAGGGCACACCCGAGCGGGCACGGGACGCCTTTCTCGAGGTGCTCGAGATCGCGCCGGATCTCACGCTCGCGCACCGGAGCCTGGGGCAAGTCTATCTGAGCATGGACGACCCCGATTCGGCGGCGAGGCACCTCGAACGCGCCGCGGAGCAGAGCTCGCAGGACCCGGTCGTCTTCTCGACGCTCGCGCGCGCGTACAAGATGCTCGGCGACGACGAGCGCGCGGCACAAGCGGCGACCAAGGCCGGAACGGTCAGGGGAAGCTCGATCCTCCCCGACCCCGTGCGCGCCGAGGTCGTGAATCTCGCCGTCGACCCGAGGAGCTGCGCGCGGCGGGCGGAGAATCTCATGCGACGCGGACAGTTCGCCGAGGCGATCCGCTATCTCGAGCTGTTCGAGGAGGCCTCGCCCGATCACCCCATCGCGCAATTCCAGCTCGGCACCGCCTACCTCAGGACGGGACAGCCCGATCTCGCGATCCCCCATCTGGCCAAGGCGGTCGATCTCAAGAGCGACCTCGTCCCGGCGCGTTTCCAGCTCGCATCGCTGTACCAGAGCCGGGGGCAACTCTCGGGCGCGATCGAGCAGCTGCGAGGGGTGATCGCACACGCGCCGGATCACGGACAAGCACACATGATGCTCGCGATCCTGCTGGGAGGGACCGGTGACCCGGACGGCGCCGTCGCGGAGTTCGAGCGCGCCGCGGAGCTCATGCCGCCCAACGCCGATCTACACTACAACTGGGGAAGCGTCCTCGAGCGGGCGGGACGTAAGGATGAAGCCGCCATGCAGTATCGTCGCGCCGTTCAGCTCGATCCGAGGAGTCCGGCCGGCGCCCGGCTGAACGCGCTCGGGAGTTAACCCTCCGAACCTTCGCTCGGTGGCTCGCGACGCCCGATGACGAGCGCGTCCACCTTGGCCGGACCGCGTACCGCGATCCACCCGACCAGCAGCACCGCGACCGATGCGAGACCGATCGCGAGCCCCCACCAGATCCCGGGGAGACCGCGACCGCCGGGAAAGGCCAGCCAGTACGCGAGCGGGAGACCGATCGCGTAGTACGCAATCAGGTTGAAGACGGCCGCGGGACGCGTGCGCCCCATCCCGCGCAAAACCCCGGCCCCGACCACCTGGACTCCGTCGAAGAGCTGAAACGCGGCGGCGATCGGAAGAAGCGCCGCGCACGTCGCGACCACGGCGGCGTCGCGCGTATACATCAGCGGGAGCCACTCCCGCCCGAAGACGAACACCGCGGCGGCGACCATCATGACCGCGCCACCGAGCCACAGACCCACCCAGGCGGCGCGCTGCGCGTCGTGCGGTCTCCCCTCTCCGATGAGGTTCCCGACCCGGGCCACGACACCGAACGAGATCCCCATGGGTACCATGAAGGTGATCGAGGCGAGGTTGATGACAATCGCGTGGCTGGCGAGCTCGACTTTGCCGAGCCACCCGGCCATTAGGTTGGCGAGCACGAACGTCCACAGCTCGAGACCGAACTGCAGACCGAGCGGCCCACCGTACTGCAGCACGCGCAAGAGTCCCGCGCGATCGAAGGCCTCACGGCTCCACCCGGTCCAGCCGCCCTCGTGGAGCCGTCCCACCGCGATCCACACCGCCATCGCGGCAAGCAGACAGACGTGGGTGACCACGGTGGCGATGCCGGCGCCGAGGACACCGAGCGCGGGAAAGCCGAGCTTGCCGAAGATCAGGACCCAGTTCGCGAAGACGTTCGCGACGTTCGCGATCAAGACGGTCCACATCACGGGAGCTGCGATCCCTCGATCGAGGAGGTACTGCCGCAGCGCGACGTACATCAGGACTCCGGGGATCCCCACGATCTGGACGATGACGTAGCGGTGCGCCTCGGCGGCGAGCACCGGGTCCTGACCGGTCAGCAGAAGGAAGTTCTCGGTGAACAGCCACAGGATCGCGGTCGGGATGCTGACGCCGAACGCGACGACGAGTCCTCGTTGCAGCGTGACTCCCGTGAGGTGCGCGTCCTTCGCTCCGTGCGCCTGTGCGATGAGCGGATCGATCCCCATCACGATGCCCATGCTCACGACCAGCGTCCCCATGATCCAGAGACGCCCGAGCGCCACCGCGTCGAGCTCGTCGACCCCGACGGCGCCGATCATGACCATGTCCACGACCCACAGCATCATCGTGCCCAGGTGACCGAGCGCGACGGGCACGGCGATACGGGTGATCGCGCGGACTTCCTTCTTGACGGGGGTCACGAAGAACTCCTCGACGAACTACTCCGTGGCAGTCGGAGCCGGCGGAGACGTCCTGAGCTGCTCGGTAAAGGTCTCGACGTCGCCGGTGGGAAGCTTGCACACGCCCTGCTCGCAGACGTACGCGGTGGCCTTGCCCTTGATCGGGCGCTTGCCCTCGAGCAGCGGGATGAGCTTCTGCTGCTCCTCGAGGTCCTTCCCCTTGCTGGCGACGACCAGCACCCGGTCGGGAAGGTAGGTCTCCCTCAGCACCTTGAGAAAGGGCTCGGCCTGATCGTGAGAGCGCGGAGTCACGATCACGATCTCCTTCGGACGGCTCAGACGATAGTCGAGCGCGAGCAGCATCTCGGAAAGACCCGTGGGCCCGCGCGAGAGCTGTGCGCCGAAGGCGCTCAGAAGACGATCGGCCGCCGCACGATAGCGGTCGTCGGTGGTCAGCTCACTCAAGCGCAACAGGTTCATGAGCGCGACGGAGTTGCCGGACGGCTCCGCGCCGTCGTAGACGGGCTTCTCCCGCGCGAGCAGCGACTCGTGATCGTCACTCGTCATGAAGTAGCCGCCGGTTTCCGTGTCGGCGTAGTGCTCGTCGAGCGTCGTCTGCAGCGCGATGGCCTCACGCAGCCACCGAGGGTTCCAGGTCGCCTCGTAGAGATCCAGGAGACCGGCGATCAGAAAGGCGTAGTCGTCGAGGTAGCCGTTGAATCTGGCCTCTCCACCTTTGTAGCTTCGCCGGAGCCGCCCGTCGACGCGCATCGTTTCCAGGATGAAGTTCGCGCTTCGCTCCGCCTGCTCGAGATAAGACGTCTCGTCGAGGACCAGACCGGCCGTGGCGAAGGCCGAGATCATCAGCCCGTTCCACGAGGTGAGGATCTTGTCGTCGCGGATCGGCGCCGGCCGGCCCAGGCGGACGTCGTAGAGTTGCTTGCGGGCCTCGGCCAGCATCTTCCGGGCCTGATCCGGCTCGAGCTCGAGCTCTTTCGCGACGTCCTCGAGCGACGCGGTCACGTGCGGGATGTTGCGGCCCTCGAAGTTGCCCGTCTTGGTCATGCGGTAGTAGCGCTCGACCAGCCGGGCGTCGTCCATCTCGAGAGTCGACCACACCTCCTCGAGGGGCCAGGTAAAGAACCAACCTTCCTCGTCGTGCCCGCCGGGCGTCGGGCTGTCGGCGTCGGTGGCCGAATAGAACCCTCCCTCGGGCGAGGTCATCTCGCGCGAGACGTATTCCAGAATGTCGCGGGCGACGTCGGCAAACTCGCTTCGCCCAGTCGCCTGATAGCCCTCGAGGTACGCGACGGTGAGCAACGCGTTGTCGTAGAGCATCTTCTCGAAGTGCGGGACGAGCCACTTCGCGTCGGTCGAGTAGCGATGGAAACCGCCGCCGATCTGATCGTACATCCCGCCTGCCGCCATTTTCTCGAGGGTCAACGTGGCCATGTCGAGAAAGGCATCGTCCTCCGATCTGCGGTCGTAACGCAGAAGAAACCGGATCGGAAGCGAGCTCGGGAACTTGGGCGCACGGTTCAGACCGCCATCCACCGGGTCGAACTGGCTGCGGTAGGCGCCCGCGGCCTTGTCGAGCACGGTGGCGTCCGGCATCTCCCCGCCCGCCGGGGGCGCCAGGCTCCGCTGGACCCTCGCGGTCAACTCGGCACCGACCGTCGCGATCTTGTCGGGATCTGCGGCGTACGTGTCGCTGATGCGGGTCAGCAGGGTCAGGAACCCCGTGCGTTGCCCACGGTCGCCGTCACGCGCGGGATAGTACGTCCCGCCGTAGAACGGCTTGCCGTCGGGCGTGAGCCAGACGGTCATCGGCCACCCACCGCGGCCGGTGATCGCCTGCACGGCGCTCATGTAGATCGAATCGATATCCGGCCGCTCTTCACGGTCGACCTTGATCGCGATGTAGTTCTCGTTGAGGTAGCGTGCGATCTCGACGTCCTCGAACGACTCGCGCTCCATCACGTGGCACCAGTGGCAGGTCGAGTAACCGACGCTTAGCAGGACGGGGCGGCCCAGACGACGCGCGGTCTCGAACGCCTCGTCGCCCCACGGATACCAGTTGACCGGGTTGTGCGCGTGCTGGTTGAGATAGGGGCTCGACTCGAGGATGAGACGGTTGGTGTACTTCGGAGAACTGTCCTCGCGGAGGTGATGGGTCCTCGGGACGTAATCGTCGCCCATGGCGCCGAGGGCGGCGGCGAGACGTTTGCTCAGCTCGGGTGGATAGGATTCGACGCCCGGCGGTGGATCGATCACGACGAAAGGCGTCTTCGCGACGGACGGGTCCTCGCACCCCCACGCCGCGAGGGCACAGCCAAAAACCACGACGAACGCTTGCAGGAAACGAAGGGAACGCATCCCGGGAGTGTATCTCAAAGGGCGAGACGCTGCTTCTCTGTGGGCTCTTCATCCGGTTCGTTGAGATCCTCGAGGGCGTCCTCCACCTCGCGCTGAACGCGGCGATCGAGCTCGCCTGCGTGCATGGCCTCGAGCGCGGCGATCGCATCGGCGTCGCCACGTTTGCCCAGCGCCTTGGCGGCCGCGCGACGGGCCCACATCGATGGGTCTTCGAGCAACGCCTCGAGCCGCCGACGCACGCCGTCATCGTCGGTGCCGAGCTTTCCCAACGCCGTGATGGCGGCGACTCGCGCGTGTCGCGGGCGGGACGGTTCGGCCCATGAGAGCACCACGGGCAGAACCTCCGGATCTCCGAGCTCGCCGAGTCCCTTGAGCGCGCCCGCACGGATCACCTCGCGATGGGAATCGCGACCGAGGGCCTTCTCGAGTGTCGCGCGCACGCCGGAGACGCGGGTCTTGCCGAGCGCCTCGAGCGCGGCGCCGACGACGTACGGCTTTCCGTCCTTGCGGATCAGCCGGTCGAGAGCCGCTGCCGCCTCGGCATCGCCCTCGAACTCGCCGAGCGCCTTCGCGACCTTCTCGCGCACCCGCGCGTCGCGATCGCGGGTTGCCTCGACGAGGAGATCGAGAGCCGCGAGCTCGCCGGTCTTGCCGATCGCCGCCGCGAGCTCGGCGCGGACACCGTAGAACGGATCGCTCGTCAGCGAGGTGCGCAGCGCGTCAACGACCTCCGGAGCGTCCAGCAGCTCCGTCAGCTCCTTTCCCGCCCAGATCCGTCCGATGATGCTCGGGTCGCCGCGGACCTGGATGATCAGATTCTCGGTGGGCTGCTCGAACGCGAGTCTTTTCAGGATGATCTGGTCCGGATCGAACCGGACCCAGCGTGGCGGCTGGGACAGCTCGAAGCTGAACGTCTCGGATGCGCTCTCGATGACGATGCTGCGCCTCTCGATGCCGAGGGTGGTCGAGATCGCGATATCGACGGGAATGCGAAAGACCGTGGTTTGCTCGTCGAGATCCTGGACCTGGTCGACCCAGACTCGCAGCAGACCGTTCTCGTCGTCCCACTGCGTCGTGACTTCCAGCTCGGGGTGTCCCGAGCGGTAGAGCCACTGGTCGAAGAACCACCCGAGGTCTCTTCCCGCCGCCTCGGAGACGGCGCGCTCGAAATCCTCGGTCGTCGCGAGGCCCCGCGCGTGGCTCTTGGCGTAGTTCCGGATGGCACGGCGGAACGCGTCGTCGCCGACCTCGCCACGCAGCATCGTCAGGACCACGGCGCCCTTCTGATAGGCGTGGGCATCGAACAGATCGAGCGGGTGGACGTAGGTGTCCCACACGATCGGGCGGCGGTACTTCTCCTCGTCTTCCTTGAAGTACCGTTCCGCCGCGAGAAAGCGGCGGTAGTCGTATTCGTACTCCCCATAACGCTTCTCGAACCACAGCTGCGTGAAGAACGTCGCGAAGCCCTCGTTGAGCCAGATGTTCGGCCAGTCGCGCGTGGTCACCGAGTTCCCGAACCA
>JBFJTV010000108.1:0-8131 GCA_041625075.1 Candidatus Polarisedimenticolaceae bacterium
GTGCTGTGGTCGGACCCGGTGTTCTGGGGTGATTCGGTGCTGTGGTCCGACGGTTATGTCGACGGCGACTCGGTGTTGTGGTCCGACTCGGTCATGTGGTCGGATTCGGTGCTGTGGTCGGATTCGGTGTTCTGGGGCGACTCGGTGTTCTGGTCGGACTCCGTGTTCTGGTCCGACTCCATACCGCAGGGCGACTGATAACGGTCGTCCGACGGACGGGATTGATGGGGCCTAACCGACTTCTTAGCGGGTTCGTCATCGTGGTGGCGCTAGCCGCCGCGATCGCGTTTTCAACGCTGCCGATCGGCGGTCTGCTGGATGACGGCTGGCTCGTCCTGCTGCTGGTGGCGCTGACCGCTCTCGTCGGTTCACGGCCCGTCCGGATGGCGTTCCTCCGTACCGAGGTCACCGCGATCCACCCCTTCGTGCTTTGCACGATCGCAAGCGTAGGGCCAATGGCGGCGGGTCTCGTCACCATCGGTGGCGTCGCCGGCGCCATGGGCAACCATCGCCGCCGCCCCAAGGCGATCCGCGTCATCTTCAACCTCGGTGGCCAGCTTCTCTCGACCGCCGCCGCGGCCTGGGTGTTCGGACTCCTGGGCGGGAAGACCGGCACTCCGGTGCTGGAGTTCATCGGACCGCTCGCCGCGGCCACTGCCGCGTACTTCATCGTCAACACGGGCCTGGTCGCGATCGTCATCGCGCTCGAAAAACACCAGCGTTTGTTCCGGACATGGCTCGAGACCTTCGGCTGGACCCCGTCGAGCTACTTCACCGGTCTGACCCTCGCGGTCGGTCTGATCCTGATACTCAACGCGCTCGGACCCCTCGGTCTCGCGCTCGGCATTCCGCCGTGCTGGCTCCTGGCGGCTTTCTATCGCAACTACAAGGAAAAGCACGAGGAGCAGCGCCGGCGAATCGAGGAAGTCGAGGGGCTCAACGAGGACCTCGAGCGCAAGGTCGCCGACCGCACCTGGGAACTCCAGGAGGCGCTCGACCGTCTCGGGGATGCCAACACGCAGCTTCGCTCGACCAACGAACAGCTGATCCAGGCGAACCAGGCCAAGAGCGAGTTCCTCGCGAACGTCTCCCACGAGCTGCGCACACCGCTCAACGCGATCATCGGGTTCTCCGAGCTTCTCGCCGACGGCAGCTTCGGCGTGCTCGCGAAGCAACAGCGGGAGTTCGTCTCGGACATCAAGGAAAGCGGCGAGCACCTGCTCAACCTGATCAACGACATCCTCGACCTCTCCAAGATCGAGGCGGGCCGAATGGAGATCCACCGCCGCGAGGTCGGTCTGCCCGGCGCGATCCGCGACACCGTGGGCATGATGCGGTCGCTCGCCGTCAAGAAGGATCTCGAGCTGAAAGTGGACGTGGACGACGCGCTCAGAACGGGCAACCTCGACCCCGGGATGCTCCGGCAGGTACTCCTGAACCTTCTGAGCAACGCCGTCAAGTTCACGCCCGAGGGCGGTCGCGTCACGGTCACCGCCCGGGCAGTCGAGCGCAACCTGCAGGTCGAGGTCTCCGACACCGGGATCGGCATACTCGAGGAGATGCAAGAGAAGATCTTCCGGGCCTTCGACCAGGTCGATGGCTCGTATTCACGCAAGTACCAGGGAACCGGGCTCGGACTCGCCCTGGTCGGCCGCATGATGGAGCTTCACGACGGTACGGTCTCGGTGACCTCGGCCCAGGGCGAGGGCTCGACCTTCGTGTGTCTCTTTCCCGACTGTCTCCTCGAGGAGAAGGCCGCCGCGGCCCCCGAGGCTCCGATGTCCGCGAGGGCGGCGTCGGTCGCGGGATCGCGGACCGTCCTGATCGTCGAGGACAATCCGCTCAACCGCAAGCTGGCGAGAAACGCGTTGCGATCGCGGAAGTACCGGGTGCTCGAGGCCACGACCGGCAAGGAAGCGCTGGACATGGCAAAGAGCGAGCGCCCCGACCTGATCCTGATGGACCTCCACATGCCGGATCTCGACGGCCTCGAAGTCACGCGACGTCTCAAGGCCGACGCGCTGACCGCGCCGCTTCCGGTGGTCGCGCTTTCGGCCGCCGGGCGCCCCGAGGATCGTGAGCAGGCGATGGCCGCGGGTTGTTGCGGCTACATCTCGAAGCCGATCCGGCTGGCTCGGTTCCCCGCACAGGTCGATTCGTTCTTCACACCGACGGAGGTCGTGGCATGAGCCAGGGCACCAATCAGACGAGGGGCGCGGATCTCCTCGTCGTCGACGACGATCCGCGAAACCGCCGGCTGCTCGAGGGCTATCTGCTCTCCGAGGGCTATCAGGTCCGGCTGGCGTCGGACGGGCAGGAGGCGCTCGACGAGGCCGGCCGGCAGCCGCCGGACCTCGTTCTCCTCGACGTCATGATGCCGGGGATGAACGGATTCGAGGTTTGCAAGACGTTGAAGGCGAACCCCGCAACGCGGTTGACCCAGGTGATGATGGTGACCGCGCTCGACGGCACCCCCAACCGCGTCGAGGGTCTCGACGGGGGCGCCGACGACTACGTCTCGAAACCGGTTCGGCGCGAGGAGTTCATGGCGAAGGTCCGCTCGCTCCTGCGCGCGCGCACCCTGATGACCGAGCTCGAGCACGCACGGGCCGTGCTCGCCGAGCGCAACGCGCAGCTCGAGGAGCTCGAAGCGTTCAAGGAGACCCTGATCCAGACCGTGGTTCACGATCTCAAGAACCCGCTCTCCGTCGTGATCGGAAATCTGGACCTTCTCGCGCGCAAGGCCGACGGACGTGATGCGATCCAGATCGGACGCTCGCGTTCGAGCGCCGAGCGGATGCACCGGATGATCCTCGATCTGCTCGACATCGCCGTTCTCGAAGAGGGCCGCTTCCAGCTCAAGCCGGAGGCGATCGATACCGTCGCGATGGCGCGGCTCGTTGTCGAGGAAGCCGGTGTCTCCGCCGAACGAAAGAACGTCAAGCTCGAGCTCGAAACTTCGTCGGAGGACTGTACCGTCGATGGTGATCCGTCAGTGCTCCGTCGCGTCATGGACAACCTGCTGGCCAACGCGCTCGAGCATTCGCCCTCGGACACGAGGATCTGCCTGGGCGTGTGCCAACGCGAGGAGGGGATCGAGATCTCGGTCGCGGACGAGGGCGAGGGCATTCCCCCGGAGCACCGCGACAAGATCTTCGAGAAGTACGCGCGGCTCGATCTCAAGAAGAGCGGCGCGTCGGCCAACCGCGGTCTTGGACTGACCTTCTGCAGGCTCGCGGTCGAGGCCCACGGCGGGACGATCTGGGTGGAAGATGCCCCAGGCGGCGGCGCGCTTTTCCGAGTGTTGTTGCCGACCTACGAGGATGCCGCGGCCGAGCCGACGGCGGAGACACGCAAGACGGCGTAGCGCTCGAAAGATCAGCCTCGGCTGGTGATGGTCTCGAGGCCGTGGGCGTTTGGCCCGGTTTCCTCGCGTCGTAACAGCCAGGCAAAGACAAACCCCGCAAAGCCGAGGGCCGCGAAGATGAACATCCCCGGGACGTGCCCTTGCGGGTTCGCCGCACTCGCGCCGGCGGCGTCGTTGGTCACACCGACGAGCCAGTTGAACCCCGCAAGCCCGACGTTCTGGATCATCGTCATCAGACCGTACGCCGTCCCGAGCTTTGTCTCGGGAACGATATAGGCCACCGAAGGCCACATCACGGCCGGTACGAGCGAGAAGGCGATGCCCAGAACCGCCATCGGGATCCAGGCAGGAATGGCGGGGCTCAGCAGCATCAAAAACGCCGGGACCATCATCAACGAGCCATACATCATGAACTGCGCCCTGCGGCCTACGAAGTCGACCATCAGGCCGAAGAGCGGCGTGAAGATCATCGCGCCGAGGATGAGCATGCTGTTGAGCTGGCCTCCCAGCTCTCTCGTCGTCCCGTGATACTCCTGAAAAAACTTGATCGCGAAGGTCCTGAACGGGAACACCGCAGAGTAGAACGTCACGCACAGGGCCACGACCCAGAGGTACGAGCGTCCGAAATTAAAGAGGTCCCCGAACGCCGGTTTCTCGGTTTCCTCGGCAGCGCCGATCCGGTAACGGCCCACCGATCTCGACTCGAGAACCCAATACACGACGGCGCCGATCGTGCTCACCAGCGCGAACACCAGCGTGATCAGCAGGGGAGTTCGCCACGTCTCGAACGCCGCCTTGGCCCAGGTGGGGGACCAGTCGGCGACAACGGACCCGAGTCGGGCGAGGGTCAGGTTCAAACCGAACGCGAACCCCAGTTCCTTGCCGCGGAACCACCGGGCCAGCGCGGTCGTGACCGCCACGATCAGTGACTCGGAACCGAGTCCGAAGATCAGGCGTCCCGCTGCCATGACGTAGAAGTCTCCGGTCGCGGCCGTGACGATGGCGCCCAGCATGCAAATCGCGGCGAACAGGACCGTGGACTTTCTCGTTCCGATCCGGTCGATGATGATGCCGCCGATCAACACCATCACGATGTTGGGAAGGCTATAGATCGCGTTCAGCGTCCCGATGTTCGTGTCGGTGAACCCGAGCTGGGCCTTGAGAACGTCCGCAAGAGGCGCGATCGCGTCGTAGACGTAGTAGTTGCCGAACATGGCAACGCTGACAAAAAAGAGAATGCCCCAGCGGAGGAGAGCGGGTGGCGGCGGAAGGGTCTCGTCCGGAGAGCTCAGTTGGTCACTTCCTCCCACAACGCGAGACGTTTCGACACCTTGCGAAACGACCACGAGGCGGGCTGCTGGAACCGCGTCTTGCGGCCGCCCTTGCTCCGTATCCGGAGAAACTCTTCAAAGACGATCACGAGATCGCGACCGCGTCCACCGCGGTACATGATGAAGCGACCGCTTTCGCTACGAGGCATCTGCGGCACCGGGGAATCCCATTTCCAGGTCCCGCGGAGGGTGTTCTCGTCCCAGTCGTCGAGGGTAAACGCGAACGCCGAGGGCCGCCCGGCGACGTAGTATTCGATCTGGCCGTTCCAGTCGGTCTCGAAGTACTCGGGAGTGATCTTGCTCTGGTATCGGATCCTGGCCTCGGTCTTGCCGTTCTCGGTGCGGAGCCAGAGAACCATCTTCTCGTTTCGGCTGAGGTAGAACCACGTGCCGTCCCACTCGCCCGCGTCGGTGCGCGGCAGTGCCCGGACCGCGTCGACGAGCTTTTCCTCGTCAATTGGGGGCTGGTCCTGGGCAACGAAGCCCGGGGCGAGCGACATGAACAGCACGGCCATCATGGTCCATCGGAGCTTGGGCAACGGAGATTCCTCCCACGGCAAACGTGCGAAAGTATACCCGCAGGCTCAGGGGTCGTCGAGCAGGGAGCGCAGGGCCGTGCGTTGTTCTGCGGTCAGGGTGCCCGCAGTGCGGGCCAGATCGGCAAGCACACGCGACAGGGCGCGGTGGGCCTCGGCGACGCTTTTCGAGCGACGACGGAGAACGCGGATCTGGCGCTCGGCCGTCTCGAAATCCCCACGGACCACCGGTCCGGTCATGGCGCGTTCGATACCGGACTCGCCGACCTGCTCCAGCGTGCCCGCGGTCAGTGGGAGCAGGGCTTCGAGCGCCCGTCGCCGCGACAACCCGAGCGTGGTCAGAAGATCGGTCGCGGCGGCCAGCAGAGCGACGACGTCGTTCGAAACCAGCGAAGCCGCGGTGTGGTAGAGCGAGCGGTCACCCGCGCCGAGTCGCGCGCGCAGCGGAAGGGGAACCAGACCGAGGTCGACCGCAATCTGACGCGCGATTCGTTTTCCGCGTCGGTCGCCCTCGATACGCGCGTGCGAGCCCCGCAGAACATCGACGGAGGTTCGGGGTCCGAGACTTTGCAGGGGATGAAGCACCGCCACCCCCGCACCGCAACCGGCGAGCGCCCGTAACGTATCGGTTCCGTAGGCGCCGGCGTGATGGAGCACGTTACGACGCTCCCACCCGTCGGTCTCTCGTGCGAGAGATCGCGCGACGGGCTCGATCGCGCGATCGGGGACGGCCAGAAGAACCAGCGTCGCGTCGGCGACGGCCGCCGCCGCGTTCGAGGTCGCGCGGGCTCCATGGATCCGCCGTGCGAGACGTCTGGCCGACGCAATGCGACGGGAGGCGATCGTCACGATCCGATAGCCCGCCGCAGCCATCGCGGGAGCGATGGCGCTTGCGAGACGGCCCGCGCCGACGATCGCGGTGGACGGTCGCTTGCGACGGGTCATCCGGTTTGCTCCAGGACCGCGATCAGTGCCACGAAGTCCTCGGGCAGGGGAGACTCGAAACGCATCGTCTTCCCGGATCGAGGGTGACGGAACTCCAGGGCGAAGGCATGGAGCGCGAGGCGATCGAAAAGACGCAACGCCTTGCGTTTGACGGGATCCTGAACGCCCTTCCACATCCTGCCACCGTAACGCGTGTCGCCCACCACCGGGTGGTGGATCGACTGCATGTGCACCCGCACCTGATGCGTGCGGCCCGTCTCGAGGCCGACATCGAGCAGCGTGAAGCCGGGAAGTGAGCGTAGCGTGCGATAGTGCGTTCGCGCCGCCCGGCCCCCGCGCACCCGGACCGACATCCGCGTGCGGTCCCCGCGGCTTCTCCCGATCGCGCGCTCAACGGTTCCCTCTCCGGGGTCGGGCCGGCCCCACACCAGCACCCGGTAGGTCTTGTCAACCTCGCGACTCGCGAACGCGCGCGAGAGCGCGAGGTGGGCGTCGTCGTTCTTCGCCACGAGCAGCAAGCCGGAGGTCTCGCGATCGAGCCGGTGCACGATGCCCGGACGCCTCGCACCACCGAGCCGTGACAACGTCGTGCCCCGGCCCAGCAACGCGTTGACCAACGTGCCGCTCGAGCGACCGTGGCCGGGGTGGACCACCATTCCGGCGGGTTTGACGACCACGAGAAGGTCGTCGTCCTCGTGAACGATCTCCAGCGGGACGGACTCCGGGACGGGGGTGTCGGGATCGGGCTCCGGGATCGCGACCTCGACGGTCATTCCCGACGCGAGGGACAAGCCCGGTTTCGAGGGCGTGACCCCGTTGACCTTGACATGTCCGTCCACGATCAGGCGGCGAAGGGCCGAGCGGGTGTGGCCTTCGATATGGTCCGCGAGGAACCGGTCCAGACGGGCACCATCGGCGTCGTCCGGCACCTCGAGGTGGACCGTGCCGCGATCGCTCACGCGGCGGTCTGTGGCTTCCGGATCCATCCCTTCACGAGCATGATCGAGGCGAGAACGATCCCGGCCAGCGCGAACAGTTGCGAGGTCGAGACGGTGCCGTCGAGATAGAGTCCCCTGTAGGTGTCTCCCCGCCAGAACTCGATGATCCCACGCGACACACTGTACAGCAGGACGTAGATCCAGAAGACGCTCCCCGCGGGTCGGATCTTGCGTCGCCACAGCACCGTGAGAATCAGCGCGAGGACGAGGTCGCTGCCCGCCTGGACGAGCTGGATCGGCACGCGGGCAACTCGATCGCCGGCCTCCGAGAGCGGCGAGAACAGGACCTTGAGCGGGTTGTCCGGATCGGCCGCGACACCGTAGCAGCAACCCGCGCAGAAACATCCGAGCCGCCCGATCGACTGCGCAAGCGCCATCGGGGCCGCGGCGGCGTCGCCGAGAGCGTGCACCGGAAGGCCATGACGGCGGGCGTAGACGTAGAACACGATCGCCGCCGCCAGCACGCCACCCATGAGAACGCCCGCCGAGCGAATCGTCCCCAGGAGCTGACGCGGGCTCGCGAGGTAGACGTCGTAGTCAACGACGATCAGCGTGATCTTGGCGCCGATGATGCCCGCGAGGATCGCGTAGAACGTGAGGTTGAAGACTTTCTCCTGGACGAGGTCCATGCCCTGTGTGCGACGCATGAACCACACCCAGGCCACGATGACCCCGGCCGCGAAGAGCAAACCGTAGGTCGGCAGGTACAGCTCGGTCTCGCCGATGGAGAACAGGTCGATCCGCGGGAACATCTCAGGAAGCCCCGCGCTCGGCGTCGCCTTCGGCGACGGCGCGGCGGCTCGCCGGGCGCAGCAGATCGATGAGCAGCAGGCCCGCCCCGACCACGATGCTCGAATCGGCCACGTTGAAGGTCGGCCAGTGACTCGTGCCGAAGACGTCGACCAGCCACGTCTTCACGGGCGTCCAGGCGATATAGACGTCGAGAAAGTCCAC
>JBFJTV010000109.1:0-8110 GCA_041625075.1 Candidatus Polarisedimenticolaceae bacterium
CGACAAGGAGCGCAACCTCGCCACGTGGTTCAATGGCGTCGTCTTTTTTCTCTTCGGTGTGTCCGCCTTGATCGCCTATTACTGGGAGGCCAAGCGCAACGGCGAAGGACAGAGGGTCTTTCGCCTGCCGATCCTGTGGCTGGGCGTCGGTGTCGTCGGGTTGTGGATGTCGCTGGACGAGATCACGATTCTCCACGAAAACCTGTTCTGGCGCGAGGTTCGGCTCTCGTCAGATACGCGGGGCGCCGCCTGGAGATACCTGACGCAGTGGCAGATCCTTTTTGGTCCCGCGATCTTCCTGGCGATCGCGTACTTCGCGGTGTTCTTCTCGAACCGCTTTGCAGCGAGCCGGCAGGCCCGCCGCCTCGCGGTGGGCGGCGTCGGCTGCTGGATATTCGCGCTGCTTCTCGAAGGCATCCGCGGCACCATCCGCGAGGCGGGCAACGCACCTTACGTGTGGCAGGTTCTCGTCGAGGAGGAGCTCGAGATCGTCGGCGGCATCCTGCTGTTCGCCGCCGTGCTGTCGTACATCCTCGACATCGCACTCGACTTCGACGACGCGCGCAAGAGGCAGCTCCGGCTCGCGTCGGGTTTTCTGACACGTCGCGCGATGGTCATGCTCTCCGCGGGCGCCGCGCTCCTCGTGGTCTCAGCGGGCACGATTTTCTTCTTCGCGCAGCGCCAGGCCGACGTCGGCGACAAGATTCCGGGGCTTTTCAAGCGCGCGATCAGTGAGGGGCGGGTCGATGGCGAGTTCTCGCCGGGGCCGGGACCCGAGATCTGGTTTCAGGACATCGGCGCGCTCCCGGACATCGACGTGGATACGTTTGGGCGGTTTGTGGCCGCAAGGGTCGGTGGCGATGCGGGAGCCGAGATCTCAAGCGCGCTCGCGCAGGACCGCGCGCCGCGCATAACCTTCCTCTCTGTCGGCGACGAGGTGGAGCGGGCCCGCGTCTTCATGGGGTCCGGCTACGGACTCGGCGCGGCGATTGACGACGCACGCAACAGGGCCGAGGCATCCGGGGCGGACCTCTCGGACAGCTGGCTCAAGCTGGATGTCGTCGCCGACGTCTCCGAAAGCCTCATCCTCTCGGAACCTCCGCTCCCGATCGAGAACGGTGTCCACGGGCTGGCGTTCGACGGTCCGTGGGGCATTGCCTTTCTTCCCGACGAGCTCGACGCGTTCGAGCTTTTCACCAAGGACAAGGATCTCGACGGCCAGGCCATCCTGAGGTATCTGGAGGCCAGAGACCGTCAGATGGCCGCGATGCTCGTCGAGATGCTGCGACCGCGGGAGCCCGTACCGTATCGCCTGTTCGCCACCGTCAGCATGTTCATCACCGGCGAGGGCGCCGTTCCGCTCTATCGCGGTCACCGCACCTACGACTCGATCGCCGCCGATCAGCTGATCGAGGCTTCAAAGCGGGCCGGACGGTACTTGATGGATGCGGTGATGCCGGACGGCAAGTTCGTTTACAGCTACCTCCCCAAGATCCACGAGTCCGCGGACGAGTACAACATGCTGCGGCACGCGGGCACGATCTACGCGATGCTGGAGCTGTACGAGGTCACCCGCGACCCGGAGCTGCTCGCGGCCATCGAGCGCGCCATCGGCTACATGATGGACAGGATGACGCCGTGCGGTGAAGACGGGCAATACACCTGCCTGATCGACGACGACTCGATCAAGCTCGGCGGTGCGGGGCTGGCGATCATCGCGCTGACCAAGCACCGCGACGTGACCGGGGCGACGCAGCACGTCGAGGTCATGCAGTCGCTGGCCGATTGGATCATGAGCGTTCAGGGGCCGAACGGCGCGTTCGGCGTGCACAAGATGTCCTACCCGGGAGAGCGGGTACTGGACTTCACTTCCGCGTACTACCCCGGCGAGGTTCTTCTCGCGCTCTGCCGGCTGTACGCGCAGGAGCCGGACCCCCGTCTACTCGATTCGGCGGAGGCCGGCGCGCGATGGTTGATCGAGATCCGCGACGCCGGCAAAAGCGTCGACGAGCTCTCCCACGATCACTGGTTCCTCTACGCCCTCAACGATCTGTACAGACTGCGTCAGCGCGACCTGTTTCTCGAGCAGGCGATGAGGATCTCCGAGGCGATCGTGAACGGTCAGAACCGGGAACCGAAGTTCCCCGACTGGCTGGGGAGCTACTACAAACCGCCCCGATCCACGCCCACGGCGATCCGTACCGAGGGGCTGGCGGCGGCCTACGCGCTCGCGAGGGACTTCGACCGTCCCGAGATGCGCGAGCGTATCTTTGAAGCGATCGCGCTCGGTGTTCGATTCGATCTGCAGACCCAATTCGGGCCCGAGAAGGCGATGTACTTTGCCGTTCCCGAGTACTCGCTCGGCGGTTTTGGTGCCAGCCTCACCGATCCTGAGATCCGGATCGACTACGTCCAGCACAACATCTCGGCCCTCCTGGCGACCGCGCGTATTCTCGAAGAGCGGAACTAGGGAAAGTCAGCCGACCCGCGCCGTCGAATTCCGATGGTGATCGAGAAAGACCTCGAGGCCTTCGCGGCCCAGAGTTCGCTTCAGGATCCTGTGATCGGTCCGGCGGAGATCGACCATCGTCAGGACGTCGAGCACGTTGCTGAAGCTGGGATCGACGTTGAAACCGAGACGCGTGCCTCCGAGCTTGAGGTACTGTTTGAGCAAGACGGGCACGCCCTTCTGGTCCGATTCGATCTGGGCGATCATCGTGGAGACTTCGTCGAGGCTGCCGAGACTGGCCCCGCTCGACCGTCGCGGTCTCCTCCATCCTTGACGGAACGGGTTCCGCGGCCGGACCCACCTCGACCACGGGTGGGTCATGCGGTTCTGACGAAGGTACTCGACGATGACCCGCTGCGAGGCGGACTCGTATTCGTTGCTGATGCTCACGGGTCCGAACAGGGTGGCGTAACGCGGCGACCTCACCACGAACGCTCCGATCCCTTTCCACAGGGTCAGCAATCCGGCGTAGGTCCTCTGGTACTCGAGGCGGATAAACGAACGTCCCATCTCGATCGCGGGACCCATCTCCTCGAACAGCCGCGGGTCGAACTCGAACAGGGTCGCCGTGTACAGACCCTCGACTCCCCGGTCAGTGATGATGCGATCGGTTAGGCCCATGCGATAGGCGCCGATCACCTCGTGTCGCACGCGGTTCCACAGAAAGAGATGGTGGTAGTAGATGTCGAAGCCGTCGAGATCCGTGTCGTGTCCGGAGCCCTCGCCCGCCTCGCGGAACGTGACCTCCCTCAACCGGCCGATCTCGAACAAAACCGAGGGAATCTGATCGGCGCGGGCGAAGTAGACCTCCTGGTCGCCACTGACGACCAGACGGCGGTCCGGCGGCAGACCTTCGACCTCTCGACAAAGACGTTCGACTGGTTGTGGTGGAGCGATGTCGAGCACCAGGCACCTCCGCCTGACTCTGTGAATGTCCATTCGGCTGGCGAATCTCGCTCGCCGGACAAGGTTACAATCACGTCACACGGGCTGCAAGGATCCAACAGGATCTAACAGCGCGACTCTCTAGCGGGGGTCCGCTCCTTCGTTTCCGACGAGAACCTTGCGCATCACGCGAAAAATGTCGGTCTGGTCGAGGTACTTCCCGTGGATCGGGTCCTTGCGGCGGGCGTATCGCTTGAACAGGCCGGCGCCCGTCCCGCGTGCGAACAGCGGAACGAGAAGACTCGAGTGGTGGTCGGAGTGCCATTGATACGAGGGCAGCCTGCCCGCGCCGTTGTCGCGAATGGGATCAAAGGGCTCGACATCGGACCGCGGCCCGAGAAGCAACAAGTCGTGGTCGGAGGTGACGATGACGAGGGTGTCGTCCCAGGCGTCGCGTCGATCGACCCAGTCCACGACGGCTTCGATGCTCCTCTTGAAGTCGCTCATCTCTTCGATGGTGCGACCCAGCTCGTTGGCGTGCATCGCCCAGTCCACGGCGCCGCCCTCGACGTGGAGAAAGAAACCGTCGGGATCTTCCTCGAGGTGGTTCAATGCCACCCGCGTCAGCGTCTCGAGAGAGGGAACGTTCGTCAGGAAAGGGTCGTAGCCCGGTGTCGTGTATTTCGGATCGGCTCGTGAACCGCGTTGCTGCTGAAGCGCGCCGCCCCTCCAGCGCCGATAGCGACTGCCCGACTCTCCCTCGGCGCCATCCCAGAACCCCGCCAAGCCGTTTCTGGCGACGATGAGCAGCCGTGAAGGCGTCGGGCCCGTCGTCAGCTTCTCGATGTCGGACCGCGACTCCTTCAGCGTCCACGATCGCAAAGCCGCGACCTCTTCCGCGGTGAGGCTCTGCTTCTCGTCGCCGAACCCTTGGCAGACGTCGTCGCCCGCACGGAGATCGCCGACACCGCTCAACTGATCCCACACTCTCTTCCCGCCGACATAGCGGTACGTCTGGCGCGCGGGATCGTCGATCGGCTCACCGTTGTTGTCGAACTCCGGATGGCCGCAACCCGCGATCAAGTCCAGCAGCGGCGAGGTCAGCATCTCGACGGCGATGGCGCAGTACGCGTTTCGCGACCGATGGTGGGCACCTCCACCGGCCGCGGGCGTCGCGTGGCTCAACAAGACGCTCGAAACGGTCCCGACGCCTCTGCCCCCTTGCTTGGCGATCCACGCGATGGTCTCCTGGATGGGCTCACCGTTTCCGTCGACATTGACCGCGCCGACGTAAGTCTTCTGACCCGTGACGATCGCCGTCATCGTGTTCGCGGAGTCGGTGTACGCCTCACGGAGCCAGCGGTATCCGGCGAAGTGGAAGGGGTAGCCCCGCAACTCGCCCGACTCGGGGGTCTTGTCCCACGCCTTCTTCGGGTCGTAGACGAGATCCGCGGCCTGCTCGAGACTTCCCTCGCGATGCTCCGGCATCGCGGGTCGAAGCGCGTACGTCGAGACCGGGTACGAGACCCACTTCGGCGAGTCGTAGAACTCTTTGCCGACCTTGCCGTCGTACATCGCCGAGGCTTTCCAGGTGTTGAACCCGGCGCCGTCGGCGATCATCAAGATCACTCGTTTCGCTTTGGCCGATGCAGCACCCGGTATTGCGAGGAGACTGATCGCCAGGACCGAACGTAGAACCGCCTGAGCCACTTTCACCCTCTGGGGGGGCAATTCTATCCCAGCGTGGTGACCAACGCGTTTCGTAGAGATTACCGACGGGCGGCCTCTAGCGACGCTTGCCGACCTGCGCCGGTGTCCCCCCGGCCTGCCCCACCTGTCGCTCGAGCATCTCGTCGGGCACCTGGGTCAGATCGGCCGCAGCGCTCTTGAGACTCTCGAGCTCGACCGCGCGCGAAAGGACCTCGGCCTTGGTCGCCCCGGCCTTGCGGCCGAGAAAGGGCTTGATCAGCAAGTACAGGATGTCGCGTAAGCGCATGTTCTTCGAGAGCCTTCTCAGAATCTGGAGGCTCTGAATCGGGTAGTGCGTCAGCTTGTACCGGATGAGGTACTTGAACCCCTCGGCGCGTAGCCCGTGAACGACCTCGCCGGGAAGGACGGTTGGATCGATCTCGGAACACTTGTAGTACTTGTACCAGTCCCTGTCATCGTCCACGAGCCCTCGCTGGACATATTCCTTCCACAGCGGCGTACCCCGATACACGCACAGTCGATTGAAACCGAAGCTGTCGATCCGAAGCCTGGAGGCGAAACGAAACGTCTCCCGGATGTCGTCTGCGGTCTCGTCGGGATTGCCGATGACAAAGAAGCCGTGGACGATCTCGATCCCAGCCTTCTTGGCGTTGTTGACCGCGGTCTCGATCTCCTCGAGGGTCTGCTCCTTCTTGAGCCGGTCAAGGATTTTCTGGGTCCCGCTCTCGATACCGAACATCAATGTCCGGATGTTGGCCTTGGCCATCGCCGGGAACAGTTCCATGCACTTGGAATCGACGCGGCCCTCACAGCCCCACTGGATCTTGAGGCCGCTACGGACGATTCCCTCGCACATCTCCTGGATGCGCTGAGGACGCAAAAGGAAATGATCGTCCACGAAGAAAACCGACTCGTAGCCGTCGGCCTCGAGCTGCTTGAGCTCCTCGACGACATGCTCCGCGCTTCGGCAGCGCCATTTGCCCTCGTTGAAGATCGGAATGTCGCAGAACACGCATGGCCACGGACAGCCGCGCGACGTCTGCATCGTCGTGTAACGGCCCAGCGAGAGCACCGCAGGGACGTCGAGCGGCATCGACTCGACGAAATCGAGCGGAAGACTCTCACGATCCGGAAACGGCCACTTGTCCAGCTCCTTCTCCAGGTTGCGATTGGGGTTGTTCCGGATGGCACCGCTACTGTCCGCCCAGGTGACGCCGGCAACCGCGCCTGGGTCGTCGAGGTTGTCCAGAAGCTCGAGAATCAGATCTTCGCCATCGCCACGGCAGACGAAGTCCACCTCGGGGCACTGTCGCTTGACCTGTTCGCCGTTGAGCGTGACGAAGACCCCGCCAAAGGCGATCTTCACATCGGGGCCCGCCGTGCGAATCTCTCGCGCGAGTATCTTGGCGTAGGGATAACTGGTAGTCGACAGAAAGCTGATCCCGATCAGGTCGGGTTTCTGTCGTGCGATTTCCTCTACGATGAGCTCGTTCGGAGTGTCGGGATTCGCCTGGTCGAACATCACGCACTCGTGTCCGGCCTGTTTGACCACGGCCGAAAGCGACATGATCCCGATGGGCGGGAAACCCATGACACGAACGTGACCGCGTTCCGAGCGCTCCGCGGTGGGGATCGCGTAGAACTGGGGATCGCGTACGTGGATCAAGAAAACGCGCATGGTTGTTCCCGATAGACGTCAGACGGTCATGGATCGTAGCACGTTTTACTCTTCGGTGGTGACGATACCCGAGCGAATGGCAAAACGGACCAGACCGGGAACGTCGTGGATGTCGAGTCGCTCCATCAGTCTCGCCCGGTGGGTCTCGACCGTCTTGATGCTCACTTCGAGCACGCCCGCGATCTCTTTGGTCGAGCGACCCTCGGCGATGAGCTGCAGGATCTCGCGCTGGCGCGTCGTCAAACCGCTGAGCGAGTCGGTTTCCTCACTCGGGTCGCGCAACATCTCGACTACGTGCTTCGAGATCTTCGGACTCAGATAAGTTTCGCCGCGCATCACCGCCTTGAGCGCAAGGGGAAGCTCAGCCACGGCGGCCCCCTTCAACAGATAACCGGCGACCCCCGCGCGCAGCGCCTGTTTGACGTAGGTCACGTCGCCGTGCATCGAGAGAATAATGATGCGTGTCTTCGGGGATTCCTTCGGCGCGCGTTTGGCGACCTCCAGACCGTTGAGACCCGGCATCCCGATGTCGAGCAGCGCGACGTCGGGGCGATGCTTCGCGACGAGCTCGAGCGCCTCGCGGCCGTCTCCCGATTCTGCCACCACCTCGACGTTATCTACGGATTCGAGGAGGGAACGGATTCCACCGCGGACCAACGTGTGATCGTCGGCCAGAAGGACCCGGATCTTGCTCACGCCGCTGCCTCGAGCGGCATCAACACGCGGATCGTCGTCCCCTGACCCGGGGCCGACACGATGTCAACTCGACCGCCGATCATTCCGATACGCTCCTGGATCCCGAGCAACCCCAGCGCCTTGCCGACCGCCGCGCGGTCGAGCGCGGCCTGAACCTCAAATCCGCCGCCGTCGTCCTCGATCGTGATCTCGAGCTCGCCCCCGAGGCGTTTGACGGTGACCGTCGCCCTTGTGGCGTTCGCGTGGCGAATGACGTTCGTGACCGCCTCCTGCGAGACCCGAAACGCGGTGATCTCGAGCTCCGGTTCAAGCCCCTCGACCGCCGGGTCGCCCAAGACCTCGATCTCGATCCCCGAGCGGTCGGCCTGCGCTTCGAGATAGCCCCGAAGGGCGGGGAGCAAACCTAGCTCGTCGAGAAGCGGAGGGCGAAGATCGAGCGACAGATCCCGGATTCTCTGAACCATGCGGTCCACGAGCTCGATGGTGTCATCGATTCTCTGCACCGTCTTCTGACGGTCGGGGTCTCTCGAGAGCAGCTGTAGATTGATGATCACCGCCGTCAACGCCGGACCCATCTCGTCGTGGAGCTCCCGCGCGATCCGTCTGCGCTCGTCCTCCTTGGCGGCCTCGAG
>JBFJTV010000110.1:0-8110 GCA_041625075.1 Candidatus Polarisedimenticolaceae bacterium
AGAGGTCGAGCACCGGCGAGACCAGCACCGTCACCCCGTCGTCGACGTCGTCACCGCCGGTCCCGGGGGGGTTGGGGGCGGTGAAGAAGCAATCCGTCCCCGGATCGTTGACGTCGTCGCCGGGCTGGAAGCTGGTCGCGTCGGGATCGCCGCGGGTCCAGGCACCGGTCGAGGCGGTCGAGGCGACGAGATCGAGTGTCCAACCCTGGTCGGTCTCGAAGTCGTCCTGGAAATCGATCTCGCGATCGCCCAGTGCCACCTCGAAGTACGAAGTCTGCGCGGCGCAGCCGGAGGCCTCGTCCGGGACGAGCTGGAACTCCACGGTGTCACCGCACTCGAGCTGCAAGGGATCGGTCGTGAAGCGCAGGACGTTATCGTTGAGCTTCTCCTCACCCGGGGCGAGCGAATCCCACGTGTCGCTGTCGTCGAGGAAGGTCACGCCGGGAGTCGGGCTGGTGACGGTCCCGGAGATCGAAAAGCCGTCGAGCTCGCCGAAGTTCCCGAGCGTGACGAGCAGGTCGACGTCCTCGTCCGGGTCCGCGAAGCCCGAGCGGTTCCCCGCCGGCTCGTCGGTCGCGACCGCCGCGGTGACCGATAGGATCGGCTGCGCGATCAGTCGCGCCGTCACGGGGTTCTCGACGGTGGACTCGCAGCCCGAGCCGCTGACCGACATCACGACGTAGTGGTAGTCGATCCCCGGGGCCACGAGCGTGTCGGTGTAGGTCGTCTGCCCCGCCGCGACGTCGGCGACCTTGTGCATCGCCTGGTCGATCAGGATCTCGGCGCGGAAGATCTCGTAGTGGTCGATCCCGGCGACCGCGTCCCAGCTCAGATCGATGCTGTCGCACTGCGGCGTGGCGAAAACGCTCGGCTGCGCGGGGCGCGTGCAATCGGGTGACGAGGTCACGACGGGCGTGCCGGCAATGCCGTGGGCATCGAAAGCCGCGAAGATCTCGTCCCCGTCGGGCACGCCGTCCGCGAGGTTGCCGTTATCGTCGGCGGCGTTGATGTAGGCGTTGTAGATCGGGTTGCTCCCGGTCGGCAGATACGAGCCCTGGTCGGGGAGCGAGGAAAAGAAGATCTTCTCCGAGCGGCGCCAGCCGGTGTGATTCCCGTGCTTGGCGACCATCGCCTGGGCGAACTCCCACGCCGTTTGACCGATGATCTCGCCCTCGCAGTGAACCTGGTATCCGAGGGGCCCGCTGCCCGAGTCGCAGATCCCGCTGATGTTCGAGGTCGTCAGCGGGCCACGGGGTCCGTTCGGATCGACGTTGCGAACAGGGCTGCCCGTTGTTCGGAAGTAAGGACCGATCAGCGAGCTGTGCGTGACGTGGACCGACACGATGTCGGCGGTCCCTTCCCCGGTCGCACCGTCGCCACCATGCGTGGCGCCGTCGATGCCGTGTCCCCACTCGTGGTACATGACGTCGGCGATCTCGCCGGTGTTGTTGCACCCGCCTCCCGAGCGGTAGAAGTTGGCGGTGTTCCCACCCCATGTCGCGTTGCACGTGTTGTTGATGTTGACGTTGATGTTGACGTTGCCGTCGAAGAACGGGATGTCGAGCCACTTCTTCGCGATCCGGCGCACCTGGTTCAGGTGGTAGAACGCGTTGCGCTCGGCCTTGGTCGAAACGCCGTTGCCGACCTCGTCCACACCGTCGAACCCGAAATCGATCCTGCCGATGCCGACGCTGGTCGAGGTCGTGGCCTGCGACGGGTTCGAGCAGCCGCCCGAGCAGTTCGTCGTGAAGAAGTCGCCGTCGAGACCGGACGAGACCCGCCCGCCGGTGTACGTGAAGAAGCCGGCTGCGTCGGCCTCGAGCGTGGTGTCGCCCTGAACGTTCGCGAACGGCATCGGCGCCCGGATCTCCGTGTCGATCACCGTACGCGGGTAGATGCCGCCCTCGGCGCGGGCGTACTTGTTGATGTCCTCGAAGCTCACGACCTCGCCGGTGTGGGCGTCGATCCGGCCCTCCCAGGTCTCGATGCCGTCGGGAACGGTGTAGGTGACGACCCACACCAGGCGGTAGCTCAGCGCGCTCCCCTCACCCTCGGGCTGAATGACGAGTCGGGGCTCCTCGACGAAACGGGTCTCCTGGTCGTGACGCCCCCAGTCGATCACCGTCGCGATCGCGTCGTCGCGATCGACCGTGGGCACGGGGTCGACGTCGGCGTGTCCGATCAGCGGCGCGCCGAACTGCGTGATGTTGCCGTTGTTGAGACGTACGAAGACGCTGGCGTCCTCGACGGGAACGTCGCCGATATGCCACTTGAAGTAGATGCTGGCGAGCCGACCGTCGTTGCGGACGTTGCTCGTCTCGGTGTCGAGCTCGAGCCGCCCGTTTTGGGGGCCGAGCAGAATCCAGTTCTCGTCGACGAACGCGCGGGCGAGCGGCGCGAGAGTCTCGACCGTGATCTCCCCGTCGGGGAGGGCGAGGTCCGCGAGCGCCCCGGCGCCAAGATGGTTGCCTCGACCCGGGATCAGCGCGATCCCCGAACCCTGGACCAGTACCGCCTTGTCGGTTCTCGCATCGACCAGGAAGGTCCACTCGCCGGACCGGCGTGTCAGGAACTCTTGCGCCGCGAGACCGGAAGGGGTCCCGGTTCCGGCTTCGACGCGTTCGGAGACCGCCTCGGCACGCTCACGCGAGAGATGCCTCGGGTCGGGAACGCCCCCCTCCTTCGGGACGATGGCCCAGACGGGGGCGATGGCTAAGAGTAACGCACAGACGGGCGCAGTTTTCCTGAGAAACATGAAGACGGACCCCCTCCTCACGGTCGAGGATTGAGAAAACCTCAAAACAGACCGTTCATTATTACGCTGAAGTCAACAACACGACCACAGCGGCCCCCAATTCCCGAGAAGTCCATCAACTGAGAGAGGCTTGTCCCAAAACCGGGGCTTGGGGACATGCCTTTGTGGGCGACAAAGGCATGTCCCCATGTAGGAATTGTTAGTAACGGAAGCTGAAGATGAAGCGGATGCCATCGCCGAGGTCGCCCCAGCGGTAGCCGAGGCCCAAACGCGGCACCTTGATCTTCCAGACGCGCAGCTCTTCCACGGTGCCGAAGGTGAAGCCGACCTCCCAGCGCCAGCGGAGATCGACCGTCTCGCCGTTTGGACGGCGCACGAACACGCGTCCGATGTAAGCCTCGTTGCTGATGTAGATCCCGGTATCGATCCCGTGCTTCTTGATCTTCGCGAAGGGCAGGCGGTACTCGGGCGTCGTCTCGAACAGAACGAAGTCGTCGTCGGGTGCCGGCTCTTGATCGATCGTGAACGCGCGGGCGTAGACGAGCCGGTTCCACAGGATGACCTTGGACTTGTTGGTCCGGAACTCCGCGCGGCTGTACGAGCCGGTTCCCAGGATCGGGATGGCACCGCTTTCCTCCGAGTTCCAACCCGCTCCGAAGTCGAGAAACGGCTCGAGCCGCCAGTTCGCGGTCACGTTGATCGGGAAACCGACACCGGGAAGCAGGCTGGCGCTTCCGACCCTTTCCGGGATGATCCCCTCGATCACGTCCTCCGGCTTGAAATCGAAGAAACCGAGGTTGGTCGTGACCCTGAACCTCACCCCGAACGGTTTCCCGTCCTCGTCTCGAATGCCGAAGGAGGCCGGAATCCGCACGATCCAGACCGTCCGCCCGTTGATGAAGTAGATGCCGCCCCCGATGTACGAGGAAAACGCCGCGTTGACGGGATCGAACTCGGGGACCTTGTCGGGATCTTCCTGGGCTCGGAGCGGATCACCGCCGAAAACGCCGGCGATTGCGAGACAACACAGCGCCGTGCCGAACCGGCGCATCCGCCTTTGCAGAATGGACGCGAACCTCGGTAGCCAGTGGATTGTGCGCTTCGGGGACATTCCGCTCCCGGTGCCGGGGATCGAGTCTTGCTCAGCCGACGTATGTTAACCCGATCGGGTCACGAAGGCGCGGCCGCCGAACCCGCGAGACGGTCGTACATGGGGAGCAACGCGTCGAAGACGCGTAGCGCTTCCACGCCCATCGCCGGAGTGGTCGCCCATGCGAGGTCACCGGGAAGGTCGCGGTGGATCCCCAGTTCGAACCACACACCCCGCCTCGCGACCTCCGCGAACGCCGCCTTCCAGTCGGTGGGCGACTCGAACGCCCGCGTCGAGCCTTGTGGCCAGGGCGCCGCGGCGAAAACCGCAAAACGAAGACCGTGCTCCGCGGCCAGCGACGCGAGATCGTCGCCGATTCCGCCGTGCCGGCAGAGAAACTCGAACCGGCCGAAGGTCGCCGCCTGGGTGTCCCAGCCCAGACGGATCGCGATGTGGTCGGCGTGGACCCCGACGTTGAGCTGCGGGCCCTGCTGGTAGCCCTGCGCTTCCCGGGAAAGCGCGAGCCAGGTGCAGAACGGCTGGTAGTTCCGCGGCCAGTCGAGCCTGGGAAGGTGTGCCAGAAGGGGTGCCGCGGCATGAGGACCCAGAGCCTCGATCAAATCCTCGCCGAGTAACCGGAGAGAGGGATGGAACGTCTCGATGATCGCCCCGCGCCGCGCTTCGCGGTCGGGGATCGAAAAAACCTTGAAGCCGTCCGCCGGGAGACCCTCGAAACGGGACGGCGGCTGGAAAAGCCTGTCGGACATGGCTGGGCCCGGCACGAGTCTATCCCGAACTCGGAGCCCTGGCGCCGCATCATTGTGGCACTCCTTTTGGGGCCGGCAGGGGCGGGCGGGTACCGTGGGGACCGAAACCCCCGTGTGCTAACGTCCTAGATTGTCGTTTCGCCAACTGTCATCCGGGGGGAATGGCCCGCAGCAGCTCGGAATCCTTCCCCACCCACTCGAGGTAGATCATGCAGCGTTCGCGATTCTGGATCGTGGCACTCGCCTGCGTTGTGGCCGTTGCGGCGCTTCCCGTTGCCGCGCAGGACATCGAGGCGTTCGAGAAAAACCTGACCGAGGTCACGCTTGACAACGGTTTGCGTGTCCTGGTCTACGAGCGGCCCACGGCGCCCGTCGTTTCGTTCTTCACGCTGGTCGATGTCGGCGCCGCGCAGGAAGTTCCAGGAATCACCGGCATCGCCCATATGTTCGAGCACATGGCCTTCAAGGGCACGACCAAGATCGGAACCACCGACTACAAGGCCGAGAAGAAGGCGATGGATGCGGTCGATAAGGCTTACCGCGCTTACGACAAGGAGCGACGCAAACCCGGGGGAGCCGACCCTGAGAAGCTCGAGCAGCTCGAGAAGGCCTGGATGGACGCGCAGAAGGCCGCGGCCGAGTACGTCGTCCAGAACGAGTTCGTGTCGATCGTCGATCGCGCGGGTGGGGTGGGGCTCAACGCGTTCACGTCAGCCGACCAGACGGGCTACATGTTCTCGCTGCCCGCCAACAAGGTCGAGCTGTGGGCCTATCTCGAATCCGAACGGTTCCTCGATCCGGTCCTTCGCGAGTTTTACAAGGAGCGTGACGTCGTCCAGGAGGAGAACCGTCGCCAGGATAGTCAGCCCACCGGGCGACTGATGCAGCAAGCCATGGGCGCCGCGTTCATCGCGCACCCCTACGGTCAGGGCATCGGCGGTCACATGAGCGACCTCGAATCGTTCTCGCGCGAGGACGCCCTCGCGTTCTACAAGAAGCACTACGTGCCGGCCAACATGATTGTGGCGATCGTGGGTGACGTGAAGGCCGACGAGGTCGTCCCCATCGTGACGAGGTACTTTGGACGCATCCCGCGCGGGACAAAGCCCGATCCGCTGCGCACCGTCGAACCCGAGCAGATCGTCGAGCGCGTGATCAAGATGCCCGACAAGTCGCAGCCGATGTACGTCGAGGGCTACCACAAACCCGAGGCGACCCACCCGGACGACGCGGTCTACGACGTGCTCAACGACATCCTTTCGGCCGGCCGGACCTCGAGGCTTTACCGCCGGTTGGTCCGGGACGACAAGACCGCAGCGGCGGCGTTCGCGTTCGCCGGTTTCCCGGGCAACAAGTACCCGAACATGATGCTGTTCATGGCGATCCCGACTCAGGACTCGTCGAACGAAATTGTCCAGGCGGCGATCCAAGAAGAGCTCGAGCGGATCAAGACCGAGCCGGTGAGCGACGAGGAGCTTCAACGAGCCAAGACCCGCGCCAAGGCCGGTCTGGTCCGGGGTCTCCAGAGCAACTTCGGCATCGCCGCGCAACTCGCGACGTACGAGGTGCTCTACGGCGACTGGCGCGAGCTCTTTCGAAGCGTCGAGCGGATCGACAAGGTCACCAAGGAAGATCTGATGCGGGTGGCCAACGACACCTTCAAGCCCACCAATCGTACGATCGCCATGATCGTCAACGAAGAGCCTGAATCAGCCGAGACGGCGAGCAACTAGGGGGGGAGGAACAACACAATGCAGACCAGAGTGACTCGTCTACTGATTGTCCTGGCGGTCATGGCCGCCGTGGCGCTCCTTCCGGCGGCCTCGCAGGTCAAGGACAGCACCAAGATCAAGTATCCCCGGCTCCCGGAATTCAAGGTCGATCAGCCCGAGATCTATGACCTCCCGAACGGGATGAAGATCTTTCTTCTCGAGAACCACGAGCTCCCGCTGATCTCGGTTCAGGCCCGGATACGGACGGGCGACAACTTCGAGCCCGCGGACAAGGCGGGCCTGGCCGGGATCATGGCCACGGTCCAGCGGACCGGTGGGACCAAGACGATGACCGGCGATGAGATTGACGACTACCTCGCGGATCGCGCGGCGAGTGTCGAGACCAGGATGGGTGGCACCTCCGGATCGGCTTCGATGAACACCCTGACCGACAGCTTTGATGATGTCTTTGCCGTGTTTGCGGACATCCTCCGCTACCCCGTTTTCGACGAGGAGATGATCGACGTCGCCAAGGGACAGGTCAAGGCGAGCATCGCACGGCGCAACGACAACATCGGTAGCATCGTGGGCCGCGAGTTCAATCGTCTCGTCTACGGTGAAGACTCCCCGATCACCCAGAGCGTCGAGTACGCGACCCTCGAGGCGATCACGCGCGACGACCTGGTCGCGTGGCACGAGACCTATTACCACCCGAACAACATCTACCTCGGAGTCGTGGGTGATTTCGACTCGGCCACGATGAAGAAGAAGATCGAGAAGGCCTTTGGCGACTGGCCGAAGGGGCAGGCGTTCGTGCCTTCCGCGATCGCGCACCGTAGCGAACCCAACCCCGGCGTCTTCTTTGTGGAGAAGAGTGATGTCGTGCAGGCCAACATCGCCATCGGTCATCTGGGCATCACCCGCGACAACCCGGACTACTACGCCGTCCAGGTCATGAACGAGGTCCTGGGAGCCGGGTTTACGGGCCGGTTGTTCAGCAACGTGCGCACCAAGAAGGGTCTGGCCTACCAGGTGTACGGCAGAGTGGGGGCCTCGTTCGACTACCCGGGAGTGTTCCGGGTCGGACTGCAGACCAAGTCGGAGACCATGGGCGAGGCCGTTGATGCGCTCAAGGAAGAGATCGTCGGGATGATCGAGAACCCGGCGACCGACGAGGAGCTCGCCGCCGCCAAGGAAGGGATCCTCAATTCGTTCGTCTTCAACTATGACTCGAAGAGCGAGATCCTCTCGCAGCAGATGAACTACGCTTACCGCGGTCTGCCGGCGGACTATCTCGAGAAGTATCGTGGCAATATCGAGAAGGTCACGAAGGAAGACGTCGCGCGCGTCGCGAAGAAGTACATCCACCCCGACCAGCTGACGCTGCTCGTCGTCGGCAAGTCCGAGGACTTCGACCGTCCCATGGACAGCTTCGGGGAGTACGTGGCGCTCGACATCACGATCCCGCCTCCGCCCGTCACAACGGCGAAGGTCGAGCGGACCGAGGAGACCCTCGCCCACGGTGCCGAGGTCTTCTCGAGGATGGTGCGCGCCATGGGCGGGGAGAACCCGGCTGCGGTCAGCGCGATCAGGACCGAGGGTGCCGTGTCGATCTCCATCCAGGGACAGTCGATGTCCTTGACCCAGAGCGTGCTCACGGTTTTTCCGGACAAGGTCCGGCAGGTCATCCAGTCACCGATGGGCGAGCAGGCGATCGTGATCAACGGCGAGCACGGCTTCATGATGATGGGCGGGCGTTCGCAGGATCTCCCGGCCAGCCGTGTCG
>JBFJTV010000111.1:0-8058 GCA_041625075.1 Candidatus Polarisedimenticolaceae bacterium
ATCGCTCCAAAGGACCGACTCGCCCCACAGCGCGACGTCGCTCCACAGGACCGAGTCGCTCCAGAGCACGGAATCGCTCCAGAGCACCGAGTCGCTCCACAGCACTGAATCGCTCCAGAGCACCGAATCGCTCCACAGCACGGAATCACTCCACAGCACGGAATCACTCCACAGCACGGAGTCGCTCCAGAGCACCGAATCGCTCCACAGCACCGAATCGCTCCACAGCACCGAGCTGGCCGAGACAGGCGCGAGCGCGCTGACCAGCTCGAACCCGCCGTCGTCGGAAGGAACGATGATCGGCGAGGTGCTGTCGAACCGGACAGGAGGGACGAGCCCCGTCATGAGAACCGCGCGCTCGACGTCGAGATAACCGGCGCCGACCGCAAAGACGTCTTCCCCGTCGAGCTTCTCGGTCGAGTACATCAGAATGGCCTTGAGCTGGTCCGGCGTCAGGAACGGGTTCCGCTCGAGCACGATCGCCGCGGCTGCCGTAACGACACCCGTCGCCATGCTCGTTCCCGAAAGCTCGATGCGATCCGGGGCGATGACGTTTTCGGGGAACATCGCCGCGACCTCGGCGCCGGGCGCGAGCGAGGAGATCACACGGTTGCCAGGGGCCACGAGGTCCGGCTTGACGACGAAGTCGCCAAAGGAAGGACCACGGCTCGAGTAGGTCGTGATGATGTCGTCATCGCGTGCCGGGGTATTCAGATCGTTCATCGCGCCGACGGTCAGCACGAAGGGATCGTTGCCGGGCGTGTTGATCGAGAGATGGCCGTCGCGGCCCCGGTTTCCCGCGGAGGCGATGACGGCGATCTCCGACAGCCACGCCTTCTGCACCGCGCGGTTCAGGGGATCGGTCCGGAAGGACTCCATCACCGGGTGGCCGAGCGAGAGATTGATGATCCGGATGTCGTAGAGCTCACGATTGTTGATGGCCCACTCGATCGCCGCGATGACGTTGCTGACGTAACCCTCGCCCTGATCGTCGAGGACGCGGAGTGAGATAAAGCTCACACCCGGGGCCACGCCACGGACGGAAGACTCCTGCCCGGATCCGCCGATGATGCCGGCGATGTGCGTTCCGTGACCAAAACCGTCGAGATGCGCGGCTGTGCTGTCGGTGAAATCGACGCTCGCGACGACTCTGGATGCGGAGACCGCGGACGTCGGGGTGATCCCGGAGTCGATGAGGGCGATCGTGATGTCCTTACCCGAGTACGACAGCTCCTCGACGATGCGGTCGGCGCCCACCGTCGGCACCGTCACGTCGAGGTTCGCCACCACCCGGCGGTCCGGAGAGATGGACCGAATCCGCGAGTCGGAGGCGAGGCTCTCGATCTCGGCCACCGAGAGATCGGCCGAGAACGCGCCGATGCCGTCGTGCCGCAGACGCAGGGAGGCTCCTTGCAGCTGGAGACCGTCGAAATCCGCATCGCCAAACGACGGGTCGTGCCGAACGATGACGCGGTGGGTGTCATTCCCGGAGTAGAGCTTCGCCTGCAGGTCGCCTGACAACTTGGAGTTGAAATCATCCGCCAGCGCCGGACCCGCGAACAAAAGCGCTCCGCCGAAAGCCAAAAGGACGGTAGTCATCAAGAAAGTTGTTTTTTTCATCGCCCCGCTCCCTGATTCTCGAATCTCTCGTTGAAGCAATTCCTTCAGTCCTTTCACGCTTCACAAAAGAGCAAAGTCAGGGCCGCGCCGTGCCCGTCCGGACATGGTTGTCTTAACCTCAAGAAAGAAAAAGACTTAGGTCCGGAGTTGGGGTGTCGACTGCGCCCGGTTGGCCACAACAATGGGTCTCACGATGAGACACGGCGGCCCGCTGGAACGCGATAACGTCAAGAAAATGAGATGGTTAGATTCTGAACTGAGTCAGAATGAAACTAGGGTCTCAGAATGAGACGCTCTGGCACGGGTCAGGGGCGACCTAGGACGCGTCGGCTCCGGCGGCCTCCGGGGAGGGGAAGGCCAGGACCGCCCCGCGGCCGTGTTCCAGGCTGGCGAGCCGTCCTTCGACGGCGTCGAGCAGGTCGTCGGGGGTGCAGCCGTCGACCGGGTAGATCGCCTGGGCGGCCAGAACCTCGACCGCCATCGTCACGGTCGTCCGGACTTCGATGGGTAACTCGCCGAGTCGTTCGACCAGCTCCTGCGATCGCGCGACGAGCTCTTGCGCCCTCGCCACACCGCTCAGCACGACAAACAACTCCGACCCGAACCGCAGCGCGGTCTCGCCGCCCTCGCACGCTGCCGCCAGCCGCCGGGCGAAGACACTGACCATCCGCTCGGCGGCGCGTTCCCCGTAGGACTCGCGGGCCATCGCCAAACAGGTCAACCGCAAAGCCAAGACACCGAAACCGGGCTCCCCGCCCATCGAGCGCCCGATGCGATGCTCGGCTTCCATGAAGAAAAAGCGCGAGCCGGGAAGCCCGGTGACGGGGTCGGTCAGGCTCATCGAGCGTGCCTGACCGTAGACCAGGCTATTCCGCACGGCCTGGGCGACGTGCCCGGCGACGGCGGTGATCAAGCGGCGGTGCTCGACCTGGTACGGGAAGTCGTCCTCGTGATAGAGCGCCAGCACACCGAGCTGCTCGCGGTCGGTAGACAGCGGAGCGACCAGCGCGCTTCGAAGCGTGCTCACCTCCGGATCATCGAGAAGCTCCTCGAGGTCGGAGCGTGAGCCGTCGCGGTCGAGAGGATTGACATGAGCGCGACCCGTGTACACCCGCTGGTGGAGGGCCGCCCATCCCGACAGGCGCTCGCCGACGGGGATGGTGGTTCCGCGAAGGCGTTCGGCGGCGACCCCGGTGGCAAACCGTGCGACGACGTGACGTCGGTCGCGGTCGAACAGGTAAACGACCAGCGCCCGGTAAGGGACGAGCGAGGCGAGCTTGGCCGACAACAGCGTCAGACACTCGTCGAAGTCGAGTTGGTGACCGACCGCACGGGCGATGTCGTAAAGCGTCTGAAGCTCGCGCGCGGCCGCGGTGATCTCGCGGAAGACCTCGCGGCCGCTGACGGCCTGGGCCTGGGCGACGGGCTCGGCAACGGACTCGGCGAGCGCCCCGGGTAAGGGGCGCGAGGCCGGTGAAACCGAGCAGATTCGCTTGGCCCGGTCCTCGAGCTCGTCGATGCGATCAAGCAGAATCGCCACGATCTTCGGGTCGTACATCTGCCCCGCCTCGCTGCGAAGATGATCGAGCGCCTCCTCGCGCGACAGCGCCTTGCGGTATGGCCTGTCGGAGGTCAACGCGTCGTAGCAATCGACGACCGACAGGATCCGCGCCCCCAGCGGGATCGCCGGTCCGGCAAGACGGTCGGGATAACCGTTGCCGTCCCAGCGCTCGTGATGGTGCCGCACGATCGGAGCCAGTGGGTACGGAAACGGAACCGCGCTCAGGATCTCGGCGCCCACCCGCGGATGGATCATCATCTTTTCCGCTTCTTCGGGCGTAAGGCGGCCCGGCTTGCTCAGGATGTACTCCGGGACCGCGATCTTGCCGATGTCGTGGAGGAGCGACGCCGCGCGAAGCGCTTCCATCTGGTCTTCTCCGAGGCCGAGATGCTCACCGATCCCGATGCAGTACTCCTTGACCCGCGCGAGGTGCTCCTCGGTGTGCTCGTCCTTGGCCTCGATTGCGCGGGCGAGCGCCTCGGTGACCGAGCGATAGAGCTCGGCGGTCTGCTCGGTATGGCGGTTGTCCCGGTAGACCTGCTCTGACCGCGCGCGGTAGGCCATGTGTACGAGGTACGCGAAGGGCGAGCCGAGAAGCAGCAGCGCGAGATTGTCGGATGTGGACAGCAGGCTGAGCAGCGTCGCCAACGCGGCGCCGGCGGCATAACCGGGCACGCACCACACCAGGTTCGCGCGGAGCGAGAGCGCGGCCCGGTTCTCTCCCGTGAGGTGGATCGCCGACGACAGCAGACCGAGGTTGACGAGCGCGAACGCGGCGGTGTAACCGAGGATCGGGATCAGATCGATCACCGGATCGACCGTCCCGACCTCGCCGCGCAACCCGAGATAGGCGAGGCCCGCCACGAGCGCGGTCACCCCGATCAGCCCGCCGTTGAACAGCAGGCGGTGCGGGCGGGCTCGATCGCTCTTGCCGCGGACCAGCGTCGAGGTCAACGCGCACAACACGCCGGTGAGCGCGGAGGCGCCGAGCCCGAGCTGCATCATGGACGCGAAGATGAAGGCGTAGGCAAGCGAGAGGTTGCCCGCGACCGGCAGAGGAACTCGGACGAGACCGGCGATCACCGCCATGCCGACCAGAAGCAAGCCGTGCCACCCGAAATCGGGGGGCTGGACGGTGAGGGCGACGATGGTCCCGACGAACCCGGCCACCACCACGGAGGAGATGAACAACCGGGCGGAAAAGCCCAGTTCGGCAAAGTCTTTGTCGTTGGGTTTCAGAACCGTCTCTCCGGCGGCCCCTACCTGTCACCGTTGCCGCGCATAGAGGGCGCGACGAGAGAAACATAGGTCCGTAGAGCCGCCCTGACAACGCCGAATGGATCTAAACCTTTCATTTCTCTGAGGTTAATGACGTTTCTCGGTATATCGGGCGCGAGGTGACAGATTCCCGCCGGGATTGACGCAACCCGTTTCACATCAGAGGTCTTGAGAGAGGCTATGTCTCGCCGTATACTCAGCCTATTCGAAAGCGTCAAACCCGACAATGTGAGGAATCTGGTCTATGTACCGCACGAATGTTGACGTCGCCCGCAAGGTCTACCGCGCGCTGAAGACCCCTTCGGATGACAACCCCAGAACCGACCCGATTCTCGCCTTTTACTTCAAGGGCCGCGACGACTTCATCATGATGCGGTGCAACAAGAGCCCCGAGATCTCGATCAAGGGAAAGGATCAGACCGCCGGCGAGGTGAAGTTCTTTGCCTACAGTGACTTCAAGGAATTCAACGAGGAGGACGTGTTGTTCTCGCTCAAGGACGAAGTCACCCTGATCGAGCTGTACCACCGGGGCGCGATCGACGCGATGTCCTTCAAGACCTGGGACGAGTTCGTGAAGTGGCTCGACACGCTGGACGAGAACGGCGTCCAGATCTCTCTCAAGCTTCCCTACCTCGTCTACCAGGCCGTTCGTGGTAAACAGCCTTCCATGCAGAATTTCATCGTCGAGTCCATCAAGCACGCGATCAAACGAGACGAGGAGTGAGGCCGGTCGCCTTTCTGGCCGCTGCCGCGTTTTTGCTGACCGTCGCCATCCAGGGGGCAGGGGCCCTTGCGACCCCGGAAGACCGCGTACCCGACGGCACGGGCGGAGTCGTCCGAACCGCCATCGAGGGTCGCGACATCATCGACGTCCCCGTGACCTTTCTAGGAATCCTGCCCGACGCTCTCGGGCCCGGATACGATCTCTACCTCGTCCGCCTCGAGGGCGAGGTCGGCGAGCACGTCGGCGTCGCGGCGGGCATGAGCGGGAGCCCGGTGTACGTGGACGGCGAGATCGTCGGCGCCCTCGGGTATCGCTTCGGTGTTCTCCCCAAGGACGCCATCGGGGGGGTCACCCCCATCGAGGACATGATCGCCGCCCGTTTGAGCGCGGGGCCGACGAGCGCCGAGCGTGCGGACAAGGTCACTCCGATCGCGACGCCGGTCTTTGCCGGCGGTGTCCTCGGCCCGGTGCTCGACTATCTCGCTCCCGAGCTCGAGCGACACGGGTTTGTCCTTGCCGGCGGCGGAACCGGTGCGGGGGACGGGTCCGATACGCGGTCGCTCGAACCCGGCTCTCCGGTCGGCGTCCAGCTCGTTCGCGGCGACATGAACATCGCCGCCACGGGTACGGTCACGCTCGTGGACGGCGACGACGTCTACGTCTTCGGTCATCCGTTTCTCGGCTCCGGACGTGTCGAGTTCCCGATGACGACCGCCGAGGTCATCCACACGCTCGCCGATCAGGCAGGCTCGGTCAAGCTCGCCGAGGTCGGTCGGGAAGTCGGCGCGGTGGTCGAGGATCGTCTGACGGCCGCGGTGGGTCGACTCGGAGCGCGAGCGAGCATGATGCCCGTCGTCGTGGACGTTCGCCGCGAGGTGGCTGCGCAGCGTGCGCAGTTCGAGGTCGCACGCCATCCGTTGCTCGCGCCTTTCATGGTCGCCGCGGTCGTCGGCAACACCTTGCTGGCCGACATCGGCTTCGAGCAGGAGGTCACCGTGCGCGTCGAGGGAAAGATCACCCTCGAGGACCTCCCCGAATTGCCGTTCGAGCTCGCCCTCAGCAGCGGCGTGGGGCATCCGTTTTTCTCTACCGCCCAGTTCGTCTCTCAGACCATTGCCGCGCTCTATGCCAATCCCTTCGCGGAACCCGTCGTCGAGAACATCGAGCTGACCCTCGACGTTCGTGACGGCCGGACGAGCTACGTCCTCGAGACCGTACGTTACGACCGCGGTCCCGTCGTTCCGGGGTCGAGGATCGAGGTCGTTTGCGTTCTGAAAGGCTACCGCGGGGAGACGATCACGCGACCACTCACGATCCGGGTCCCCGACGGGTTGACCCCGGGAACGTCGCTCGCGCTGGCCGTCGGCGAGCCACAGAAGATCGAGCAGGCCCTGGGAGGACCGCTCGCGGCCAGACTGTCGAGCGCTCCCGATCTGGCGTCCTACGTGACCGCGCTCGGTGACCGGAGAGCGTCGGACTGGCTCGAGGCCGTGCTCTACGTCCAGGCACGCGGGGCGGTGACGCTCGGTCAGGTCTACACTCCTGTGCCTCCGACGGCGGCGCACCTGTTGTCCAAAAAGACGACGGGAAACCACTCGGCGCTGGTCAAGGTTGCACCCCTCGCGCGAGCCGACGAGCGTCTCGACGGCCCGGTGTCGGGGGGATTCATCGTGCGATTCAAGGTGCGGGAGGAGAACTGATGGGACGACGACCGGTGGACGCCGTGCTCGTGCTGGTCGTTGCCTTGCTGACGTTGCCCACGCTAGCCGTCTCGGTCCAGTCCTGGGACGCGGCGACCGGGGAGGCGTTCGACAAGGGGACTCTCGACGGCACGCAGATCGACGGTCGCGGACGCGTGCTGCTCTCGCCCGAGTTCCGGACCCTGTGGGGCCCCGAGGAGGGTCTCGTGTGGGCGGTGGCGCCGGACGGCTCGGGTGGGGCCTTCGTCGGTCAGTCGGGCCCGGGGCGCGTCGTTCACGTGTCCGGCAGCGGTGACGCCGCGGTGTGGCACGATCTCGGCGACGAGGCACTCATCACCGCGCTGGCGGCGGACGGAGCAGGTGGTGTCTTTGTCGGCGTTTCACCCCTGGGCAAGGTGTTGCACGTTCGCGGGCCCGGCGACGCGGAAGAGCTCGCCGAGACCGGCTCGGAATTCGTGTGGGCACTACTCAACGTCGAGGGGCATCTGTGGATCGGGACGGGGGTCCCCGGGAAGATCCTGGTGCGTCTGCCGGGCGGGACGATCGAGACGAGGCTCGAGTCACCGCAAGACCCGATCCGTTGCCTCGCCCCGCTCCCCGACGGCCGGGTCGTCGCCGGTACCGGACAGCGCGGTCGCGTCATCCGGGTCGGTGCGAGCGAACCCCCGTTCGTCCTGTTCGACGCCGAGCAGACCGAAATCGTCTCGGTCGCGCCGGACCACGACGGCGGGCTTTACGTTCTAGCGGCCGGCATCGTGAGCCCGACGCCGAGCCGGCGTGCCTCCCCGCCGACCCTCCCGCAGCCGGACGTCACGGTGCGAGTCACGCCGGAAGCCCCGCCGGACAACCCGAACGGGAACGACGAGCCTCCTCCGGCGAGACCGCCCACGAGTAGACCGCCCGCACGACCGGGAGCGGTGCTCCACCGTATCGACCGTGACGGTGGCACGTGGCGAATGTGGCAATCCACGACCGATGTCCCGTACGCGGTCATCGCGGATTCCGACGGGTTTCCCATCGTGGCCACCGGGGACCGCGGTCGCCTGGTGCGTCTGGACGATCAGGGCCGGGCGGTCGCGCTGCTCGGGTTCCCCTCGGCAACGGTCACGAGTCTTGTCCGCGCCGCGGACGGCCGGATCCTGATCGGCGGCAGCGGGGATGCCCGGCTCGCCGTC
>JBFJTV010000112.1:0-8039 GCA_041625075.1 Candidatus Polarisedimenticolaceae bacterium
ACCGCACCCCCCGATCCCGAAATCGGCCTGCACCCATTCGAGACGGGTTTGGCCGAGAATGCCGACTCGGTCGCCTTTGCCGATGCCGAGAGCGATGAGGCTCTTGGCCACCGCCCGGACCATGGCCCACTGCTCACCCCACGTGACGTCGTGCCATGTCCCGCCGCTCTTGTACTGGTAGGCGACTCGGTCGCGGTTTTTCTCGACGCCCTCGCGTAGCAGTTGGTAAACCGACTGATGCTCCATGGGATCACCTCGGATCTCGCCATTCTAAACCACTTCGGCGGCCAGCCCTCACTTCCGCGCCAAGGCGGGTAAACGGGGTCTGACCCCAAATCATGAATCCACGCCTCCGCGCCAAGGCGACCTCGTGGTCGAGGATGCATGATTTGGGGTCTGACCCCATTCTGAACGACAATTCAGTCATGCCAAGACACTTCGTGGCGATTGATCAGGGCGGCCACGCGAGCCGGGCCCTCGTTTTCGACACTCAGGGACAGGTGGTGGCCCGTGGAATGTGCGAGGTCGGCGAGAGCCGCCTGCGTCCCGGCTGGGTCGAACAGGACCCCGACCAGATCGTCGCGTCGATCCGGCAGGCCCTCGATCGTGCTCTCGAGTCGGTCGAGACCCTCGACACGCCGCTGCCCGCCGGTCTGGTCACCCAGCGGTCGAGCATCGTGTGCTGGGATCGCTACCACGGAGAAGCGCTGTCGCCGGTCCTCAGCTGGCAGGACCGGCGCGCGGCGGATTGGCTGGCGCAGCAGTCCATCGACGCCGAGTGGATTCACGATCGGACCGGGTTGTACCCGACCGCGCACTACGGCGCGAGCAAGTTGCGGTGGTGTCTCGACAACATCGCTGCGGTGGCCGCGGCGCGGGAGGGTGGGACCGTCTGTTGCGGGCCGCTGGCCTCGTTTCTGATCTTCCGGCTGCTCGACGGGCAACCGCTCCGAATCGATCCCGCCAATGCCGCCCGCACCCTGTTGTGGAACCTCCACACCTTCAACTGGGATCCCGACCTGCTCGATCTCTTCGGCATTCCTCGCGAAGTGCTCCCCGAGTGCTCGCCCACACGTTACCCGTTCGGGATTCTGAGAACGTCGAGGGCGTCGCTGTCACTCGACGTGCTCAACGGAGACCAGTCTGCGGCCGTTTTCGGCGGGGGGGCTCCCGACGAGGAGGCGGCCTACGTCAACCTGGGTACGGGCGCGTTCGTGCAATGCACCGCGTGCCACGACCCGGGCTCTCCGCCGGGTCTCCTCGCAAGTGTCGTTCTTCATGACGGTGCAACCACCGTCTACGTTATCGAGGGTACGGTCAACGGCGCCGGCAGCGCCCTGCGCCGCATCGCCGACGAGGTCGGGCTCGACGCTTACGAGGACGGCCTTCACGAATGGCTCCGCATCACACCGAGTCCGCCGCTTTTTCTCAACGGAGTCTCGGGTCTCGGGTCCCCGTGGTGGGTTCCCGACTTCGAATCCCGTTTCATCGGGGACGGATCTCCCGAACAAAAGATGGTCGCGGTGGCCGAGAGCGTCGTCTTTCTCCTCCATGTCAACATCGGTCGTCTCGTCTCCCACGCACCGACGTTGCGACGCATCGTCGTCACCGGCGGGTTGAGCTGGTATGACGGCGTGTGCAGCAGGCTTGCCGACCTCACCGGCCTGCCGGTCGATCGTCCGGGCGAGTTTGAGGCCACCTCCCGCGGGACCGCTTTTCTGGTCGCCGGATGTCCGTCGTCGTGGGCGAGACCGACCCGGGCCGCTCGTTTCGAGCCGCGCGAGAACCCCGAACTGACGGAGCGTTTTGCCAGGTGGGAAGAGCAGCTCGCCTCAGCGCTCGGCGTGCAGGGGAATTGACGCGGTGTCGGCTACAGGCGTTGCCTCCGGAAGCGAGCGCCGGAGGTTCCGCATGACCTTCGCGGCCGTGGCGCGGTAGCCGGTGAGCTTCCCGCCGTAGAGCGTCAGGAATCGCGGCTCCCGTCCTTCGTCGGTCAACAGGACCGTCTCCCTCGGGCGGGAGAACGCGCTTCCGCCGCCCCGCGGCAGCACGCGCAGGCCGGCGAACGACTCCAGGGGTTCCGAGTCGAGCGCCGGGAAGTAATGCCGCAGCGTCTCGCGGAGGTAGTCGATCTCCTCGGCAAGCGGCTTGACCCGATCAGGATCCCCCACGTACGGCGTCTCGGTCGTTCCCACCATCGCCCCGCTCTCCCACGGCATGATGAACACCGCGCGCCTGTCGCTCGGCGCTTCGCAGTAGTACACCCCCTCGCGGACGCCGCCTTCGAGGATGATATGCGCCCCCTGGACTAGATCGACGTCGAGCTTGCGCGGAAGCGGGGTCACCGCGTCGAGGACGCGATTGGCCCACGGCCCCGCGGCGTTGACGACCACCCGGCAGCGAACCTCCCGACGGCCGCCCTCGGTTTCGATTGTCATCCTGTACCCATCTTCCTCTCGAACCGCCGACACGAAGCTCGACCGAAGCAGGACCCGGGCGCCGAGCGTCACCGCCGAGTCCGCGACGGCGCGCGTGAGCAACTCGTCATCGGTCTGCGCATCCCAGTACTTGAAGACCGTCTGCAGCCCCTCGGTGCGGAGACCGTCGAGCCCATCCCACTCGCTACGGGGCAACGTGCTGAAACGGGACGTCTCGGCGAGACGTCCCAGAACGGCGTAGAGCGAAAGACCGATCCGAATCTGCCACGGACGCCGCGAAGTCTCGCGATAAACGGGGATGTAGAACGGGACGAGCCTGACCAGTGAAGGTGCGATCCGCAGCAGGATCCGGCGTTCCGCGAGGGACTCTTGAACCAGGTTGATCTGGGCGGTCTCCAGATAGCGCAGCCCACCGTGGATCAGCTTGCTCGAGCGGCTCGACGTGCCCGAGGCAAAATCCTGTTTCTCGAGTAGCAGCACGTCGTGACCTGCGGCGGCGGCTGCCTGCGCGACGCCGACGCCGTGGATGCCCCCACCGACGACGGCCACGTCGGCATCGAAGGCGGTCATTCCCGGCTCTCCGGTCGCCCGAGTGCGTCGAGCATCTCGGCGATCGCAAAGGTCTCGACGAGATCGACGCCTCTACGGCAAAGCTCGACGGCCCGCTCCGGATCGGTGACGTCGTACACCGCCAGCGGGAACCCGTCGGGTCGCAGGTCACCTTCCGTGGGGAGCTTCTTGACGTTGCAGAAGACGAAATCGGGTCCTAGCTCGCGTGTCTCCACGTTCGATCGCTGGTCCCACGTCTTGAGAATGAGACCGCTGCGCGACCAGCCCGCGTCGCGAACCTCCCGAATCACCTCGGGGAGATAGGAGATCACGACTGCGCGCAGGCGCACCGGTTCGAGCACGGCAAGAACGCGCTCAACGACCGTCGTCAAACCGAAACGATCAACCGAATGAGGCTTGATCTCGTAGAACGTCGTCCAACCCGGCCGGGAGGCGATACGCGCGACGCTCTCCTCGAGCGTCGGGATGCCCCGGACATCCCGGGTGTCGTCGGGGCCGGTACCCACGAGACGAAGACGACGAAGCTCGTCGAGAGTCGCCTCGAAAACGGTTCCCTCGACGCCGCACAGCCGGTCCAGGTCCGGGTCGTGAAAGAGGACGGGCACGCCGTCGAGTGTGAGCTGGATATCGACCTCGAGCCAGCGGGCCCCCGCGTCGAGCGCGGCGTCGATGCCCGCGAGAGAGTTCTCGGGAAATCGCGCCGGGTAACCACGGTGGGCGACCAGTTCGGGACGGATCACGCGCTCATTCTAGCAAGCTCGCGCACGAAACCTCCGACCTCTTTCTCCGTAACAACCCGCGAGCGGGCCGCAAATGGTGGCGAGATTCCACAGGATAGGGTGATAAGCTCCAGGGCCGATCGTCGAAAATGATCCACCGATGAAACGACTGTTGATCGCCCTGATCTTTCTGTTGCTTCCCGCGGTCTTTGCCGTCGCGCAAGACGCCGAGTCGGTGCCGGACCTGGTTGCCGCGGACGTGGCGACCGATGTCGAGGCCGACACCGGCCCCGTCGCCGTGCCCGAGATGACCGCCCGGGCGACGAGCTATTACCGGAGTGGAAACTGGCTCTGGGTGCTCAATCGACTGTTGGAGGTCACTCTCCCGGCCATCATCCTCTTCACCGGTCTCTCCGCGCGGCTCCGCGACGGGGCGCGAGCGATCGGTCGGAACTGGTACTTCACGATCGGCGTCTACTTTGCCCTGTACACGTTGATCCTGGTCATCATCACGTTTCCGCTGGCCTACTATCAGGACTTCGTCCGCCCGCACGCCTACGATCTCTCGAACCAGACGCTCGGGAAGTGGTTCGCGGATTCCCTCAAGGGGCTCTTTCTCAACATCGTGGCCGGTTTCATGTTCCTTTGGATCCCGTACGGCCTCTTGAGGTTGAGCCCGAAACGGTGGTGGCTCTACGCCGGGCTGGTGACGATCCCGATCCTTTGCTTCGTCTTCCTGATCTCGCCCGTCTGGATCGATCCGCTGTTCCACGACTACGGGCCGCTCGAGGACAGGGAGCTCGAGGCGAAGGTTCTGGCACTCGCCGAACGCGCCGGGATCGAGGGCACCGACGTCTTCGAGGTCGACCTCAGCGTCGATACCAAGGCGTTGACGGCCTGGGTCACCGGCTTTCTGAACACCAAACGCATCGTCCTGACCGACAACATCATCGAAGCGATGACGGACGAGGAAGTTCTATTCGTCGTGGGTCACGAGTCCGCGCACTACGTCCTCGGGCACATGATCCGGATCGTCGTGTTCCTCGCCGCGGTTGTCATCGCGGCGTTGTGGGTGGTTCACCGTTTCTCGGCGGGACTCCTCTCTCGCTTCAAGCGAAGGTTCGGTTTCGACCAGCTCTCCGACGTCGCCTCCCTGCCGTTGATCCTGCTCCTGTTCAGCGTCGCGAGCTTCGTGATCACACCAGCGACCATGGCTTTCATCCGGCAGGTCGAGCGAGAGGCCGATCTCTTTGCCCTCGAGATCACCCAGACCAACAGCGCCGGCGCGCGCGCCTTCGTCAAGCTGCAGGACACCAATCTCGGCAACCCCCGCCCGGGAATGCTCTACAAGCTGTGGCGCTCTTCCCACCCGACGCTGGCCGAGCGCATCGAGTTCTGCAACGACTACCGCCCCTGGGAGACCGGCGAGCCTCTGGTCTACGCGGACCGATTCAAACGCTGACAAATCCCCGGGCCCTCGAGTTGACTGTTGTGGCATAGTCGGGGCGAGGGGATCAGGGTGCAGCTCGGCTTCGTCATCGACCACTCGCGGTGTATCGGTTGTCACGCGTGTACCGTCGCGTGCAAGGCCGAGAACGACGTCCCTCTGGGGAGCTTCCGGACATGGGTGAAGTACATCGAGGAAGGGAGATTTCCGCAGGTCAAACGCTCGTTTGGAGTCTTGCGGTGCAACCAGTGCTCCGACGCCCCCTGCGTTCACATCTGTCCGGTCCGCGCACTCGAGAAGAGGCCCGATGGAATCGTCGACGTGGATCCTGCTGCATGTATCGGGTGCAAGGCCTGCATGCAGGCCTGCCCGTACGACGCCCTCTACCTCAACGACTCGACGGGCATTGCCGAGAAATGCCATTTCTGCGCGCATCGCGTCGAGATCGGTCTCGCGCCTGCCTGCGCGGTCGTCTGTCCGACCGAGGCGATCATCCCCGGTGACTTTCACGACCCGGAGAGCGTCGTCTCCCGGATGGTCGAGGTGAACGACCTCGAGGCCCGCAAGCTCGAGGCGGGGACCGGACCCAACGTCTGGTACCACGAAGCAAGCGAGCGCGCGATCGACCCACTCCAGACCAACGCGGCCGACGGCTATCTCTGGGCCAACCAGCTCGAGGGAGCGAGACTCGATGCCGATCGGTTTCTGGCGACGTACCAATCGGCCGTGGACAAGGCGCGCGCGCGCACGACCTACGATGTCGAAAAGCCACAACACTGGGGCTGGAGGGTTTCGGCCTATCTGTTCACGAAGTCGCTGGCGGCCGGGATCTTCATGGTGTTCGCGCTCCTGCTCCCGCCGCTCGTGCCGGGTCCCGCTCCGGTGCCACGGGCGACCCTCGGACTATCGCTCGCGGCGTTCGTCTTTCTCCTGTTGACGACCGTGCTGCTCATTGCGGATCTCAAACGCCCGGCTCGTTTTCTCTACATCGTGCTACGGCCGAACATGAGGTCATGGCTCACGCGCGGTGCCTTCGTCCTGATGGCCTACGGCGCCGTCCTGACCCTGTGGATCGCCATGCTGATCCGCCCGTTCGGACCCGAGCGGTTCCCGCTCGCGTTGCTCGGCGGCGGCGTCTTGCTGGCCATTCTCTCGGCCTGCTATACGGGCTGGTTGTTCTCGCAATCCAGGGGACGGGTCCTGTGGATGCAACGCGGGCTCTGGCTTCACCTGATCGTGCAGGCTTTCATCGCGGGTGCCGCCTTCACCCTGCTAGTCGATCCAATCCTCGGACTTCCGTTGACTTCGATCGATCTGCTGCGCTGGTGTCTCGTGCTCGCGCTCGCCGTTCATCTGCTGTATCTGATCACCGAAGCACACATGACCCCGAAGGGGCGCATCGAGGAATACCACCGCGCGGTCAAGCTCATTACGCGCGGACCGTTTGCACGGCGGCGTTATCTTTGGGGCGTCGTCGCCGGGATCCTGTCACCGGCCGCGCTTCTCATCTCCGATCTCCCCGGGTTGTGGCTCGTTGCCGCCGCCCTTGCCCTCGCGGGGCTGTACATCGAGGAAGACACGCTCGTTCGCGCCGGACAGGCGCTGCCCATAAGCTAATGCGAGGAGAAAGACCGACGACGTGAGTGCCGACGACAAAGCTGGAACCCGCTCGAGAAGCTCACCGTGGGAGCTAGCGGTCGGCCCTCCGCCCGATCGCTGGGACGACTGGACCGAGCTCGATGCTCGGGCCTGGCCGACCCGCCGCGAGCGTCACTACCGGTGCATCCCGACCATTTGCTTCAACTGCGAGTCGGCGTGCGGGCTGCTGGCGTTCGTCGATCGGGAAAGCGGCGAGACGGTGAAGTTCGAGGGGAACCCGGTCCATCCCGGAAGCCGTGGACGGACCTGCGCCAAGGGCCCCGCGACGCTCAACCAGATCCACGACCCCGAGCGAATCCTGAAGCCGATGAAGCGCAGCGGCCCGCGCGGTTCCGGCCGCTTCGTCGAGACGACGTGGGACGAAGTGCTCGAGGAGATCGGCGGCCGCGTTCGCCGCGCCTTCGACGAAGACCGGCACGATGAGGTGATGTACCACGTCGGCCGCCCCGGCGACGATCATTTCGTCACGCGGCTTTTGACCGCGTGGGGTATCGACGGTCACAACAGCCACACCAACGTGTGCAGCGCCTCGGCGCGGACGGGATACGCGCTGTGGTCGGGCGCCGATCGGCCCTCACCTGACTACTCCGAAACGAAGTTCATCCTGCTGCTCTCCGCGCATCTGGAGACCGGTCACTACTTCAACCCGCACGCGCAGCGAATCATCGATGCCAAGTCGCGCGGCGCGCGTATCGGTGTGATCGACACCCGTCTGAGCAACACCGCCTCGCACGCGGATCTGTGGATCTCGCCATGGCCGGGTAGCGAGGGAGCCTTGATTCTGGGGGTCGCTTACGATCTCCTCAAGCGCGGCCGGATCGACAAGGACTTCGTCGAGCGCTGGACCAACTGGCCCACCTTTCTCGCCGAGCTCGACCCGCACGGGCCCCGAACGTTCGAGAGGTTCCTCGCGGTCCTCACCGATCTGTACAGGCAGTTCACGCCCGAGTACGTTGCGGAGGAGTGTCGCATCCCGGTGGATTCGGTCATCGTGCTCGCCGAGGAGATCGCGCGCGCGGGCAACCGCTTCTCGAGTCATCTTTGGCGCAACGCGGCCAGCGGCAACCTTGGCGGGTGGCAAATCGCCCGCTGTCTCATGCTGCTGCACGTCCTGACCGGCACCGTGGGCACGCCGGGCGGGGTGAACCCGAACACGTGGGACAAGTTTGTCCCCAAGCCGAGCCGGATGCCGCCGCCGATCGAGCG
>JBFJTV010000113.1:0-8032 GCA_041625075.1 Candidatus Polarisedimenticolaceae bacterium
CCCCCCACAGCATCTCCAGGCCCAAAATCGGACCAAAAGAGTGCCGAAACCGGCCCCGGGCTTGACCGCCACGACCGGAGTTCTAAGTTTTCCTCGACGGGAGAAGTGCATGTCGGTCCAGGGTGATCTAACCACCATGACCTTAGAGGAGCTCCTGCAGTGGGTCGCCGCGGCCCGAAGGACGGGAACCCTCGAGATCAAGAGAGACAACGTCCGCAAGAGCATCATGTTCCGCGAGGGACGGGTCATCGCATGCTCTTCGGACGACCCCACGTCGCTCCTCGGCCAGTTCCTGCTCGCGCGGGGTCAGATCACCAAGGAAGTTCTTACCGCCGGTCTTTCTCGCCAGGAAGCCACGGGTGAGAACCTCGGCAAGATCCTCGTGGACATGGGGGCGCTGACGAGCGACGAGGTGACCCGCTTCGTCGAGGCCAAGGTCGAGGAGACGGTTTACGGACTGTTCGACTGGCTCCACGGGCAGTTCCGCTTCACCGATCACGTCGAGCTCGGCACGCGCATGATCGATGTCGACATGAGCGTCGAGAACATCCTCCTCAAGGGAGCCCAGCGCTACGACGAGGCAAGGCGCATCCGGGAGGTGTTCTACGATCGTGGGATCGTGCTCGCGCGCACGGACGTCGCGCTCCCGTCCAAGATCGCCGAGAAGCCGCTGATCAAGACGCTGCTCGACCTCGTGGACGGCGAGCGCACCCTGGCCGAGCTGTTGCTCCACGCCCATGTCTCCGAGTTCCTGGTCACGAAGTTCCTTTACCAGCTCCACAAGGGCGGTATCGTCCAGATCAAAGAAGTGCGCATGGGGACCGCGTCCGAGTCCACGCCCGGGGCGAACAGCTTCGAACCGCTTCCGTTAGAAAAGCCGGAGCCTGAATCTCCCGGCGCGCTTGACGACATCACGCTCGAGATCGCGGTGGCACGGCGCCTGACCGCTCGTAACGAGAACGAGGCCGCGCTCGAGGTGCTCGCCGCGGCCCAACGGGTCGCCCCCGACCACGAGGGGCTGGAAAAGCTGGTCGCCGACGCCGAGGCGGCATGCCTGGCCGATGCCCAAGATCTGGCGCCGACAAAGATCCCGGTCCGGGTCGAGACCGATCTCGGGAAGAAGGGGCTCTCACCCACCGAGCTGTTCCTACTCACGCTGATCGACGGCGCCACGGACATCAAGTCGATCCTGTGGGTCGTACCGATGAGCGCGGTCGACGCCCTGCGCAACCTGAGACGCCTGTCCGAGAAGAACATCATCGAGCTCCAGGACCACGCCGCCGAGCCGCCCTCGACCACGGACGCGCAGTCGAGCGTCGCCTAACCCCTCCATCGGAGCTACAATTCGGGGCCACTCCGCTCGCACATGGAGTCCTGAATGAGACGCCCGTTTTTACTCGTCCTCTGCTTCACCGCCGTACTGGTGCTCGGGGCCTGCAGCTCCGGGGATGGCGACGGCACGTCCCGCCCACGGTTGATGAGCATCGGCACCGCCCCCCAGGGCGGGACCTTCTTTATCATCGGAAGCGCCATCGCCGAGGTGCTCAGCGCCCACGATCCCGGATTGCAGTTCACGGCCGAGGCGACCAAGGGCTCGCAGGAGAACATCCGGCGGCTGGTCAAGGGGGAGATCGAGGTCGCGCTCGCCAACTCCGCCATCACCTATTTTGCTAGCCGCGGCGAGGCGGGTTGGGACCGGGCCTATCCGGTGAGCGCCGTCATGACGCTTGCCCCGAACGTCGCGATGTTCATCGCGCCCGAGGGCGGAAACGTCAGGCGCATGGCGGATCTCGCGGGCAAGCGTGTCGTGGTAGGGCCGGCCGGCGCGGGGTTCGAGTTCTTCTTGAAGCCCATCCTCGAAGCCCACGGCGTCACGTACGATGACTTTTCCCCGCTCTACGCCTCGCAATTCGACTCCGTGGCTCTTCTCTCCGACGGCTCGGCCGCCGCCGTCTTTCTCGGCGGCGGGATCCCGACCGCATCGATCATGCAGGCGAGCACCTCGCAGGACATCCTGTTCGTTCCGTTCGAGCCCGAAACCGTGGAGGAGCTGGTCGGGAACTACATGTTTTTCAACCACGCGACGATCCCGGCAGGTACCTACCGCGGCCAAGAAGAAGACTACGCCGGGCTCGACGTCGGTTCGATGCACCTCATCGTTGCCGCCGACGCCGACGAAGAGCTCGTCTACCGCCTGACCAAGGCGCTCTACGAGAACCGCGAGGAGGTCGTCGCCAAGCACGCGGCCGGCAAGGCGATCAATCCCGGCAACGTCGTCCGCAACACCGGAACGCCCTTCCACCCCGGCGCCATTCGTTACTACCGCGAGATCGGCATCTGGCCCGAGGAGATCTCCGGGTAGTGGTGGAGGGCTGGCGGCGACACCTCAACTACGTCCTCGGCGGGTTGCTGTGTCTGTTCGTTGTCTCCGAGGTCAACTATCCGTTTCTCACGCCTCAGTCGCAGCTTGCCGTCTTCGCCATGATCGGCATGGTGCTCGCGTATCTGAATTGCCCGGTCGACAAGCGTCTCGCCGAGATTCGCGCGTTGCGCGTGCTCGACGCCAGTCTCGCCGTGCTGGCCGTCGCGTGCTGCGTCTACGTGTTCGTGCAGACCGAGCCTGCCTTCGAATCCTGGTGGGCGGGCGGGCAGTCGCTCGGAAACCGTGCGGGGCAGGAAACCGCCCTCGATCTCGTCGTCGGCGTGGTCGGTCTGATCCTCGTGCTCGAGGCCACACGGCGCGCCATCGGCTGGGCGTTGCCGATCCTCGCGCTGACCTTTCTGCTCTACGCAAAGTTCGGGGCGTTGCTTCCGGGGTGGCTGTTCCCCCACCGCGGCTACACACTCGAGCGGATCGTGTCGCAGACCTTCCTGCACTCCCAGGGCGTGTTCGGCACCGCGCTCCGCGTGATGTTCGTCTACGTCTTCCTGTTCGTGCTGTTCGGCGCGGTGCTTCGCCAGACCGGCGCCACGCAGTTCATCGTCGACTTTGCGCGGAGGATCCTCGGCAGGAGTCCGGGAGGCGCCGCGAAGGTTTCCGTGGTCAGCAGCGGGATGATGGGATCGCTTTCGGGCAGCGCGGTCGCCAACACCGCCACGACAGGAACGTTCACCATCCCGATGATGCGGGACTCGGGGTTCAAGCCGGAGATCGCCGGCGGTGTCGAGGCCGCCGCCAGTTCCGGCGGCGCGCTCGTCCCACCCGTCATGGGCGCGGGCGCCTACATGATGCTCGAGATCATCGATCCGCCCGTGACCTATGTTCAGATCATCAAGGCGGCGATCATCCCGGCGGTTCTCTACTACCTCTCGCTCTTTCTCATCGTGCACTTCTACTCCCGGCGCATCGGAACCGGCGAGCCCGCGGGGGAAGAACGGCCAAGGCTCCGGCCGATGGCAGCTGTGGTCTTCGTCGCCGGGATCGCGACGCTCATCGTGCTTCTGCTCCGGGGTTACAGCGTCTTCCGCGCGGCGACCGTTGCCCTTCTCGCTGTCGCGGTCGTCGGAGCGTTCCATTCCCGCACGCGGCTCACGTTGCACAGGGTGCGCGATGCGCTCGCGCAGTCGGCCCGCGACGCCGTGCCGCTGATCGTCGCCGCGGCCTCGGTCGGAGTGATCATCGGCGTGGTCACGCTGACCGGGATCGGAACCAAGCTGCCTTCGACGATCCTGCAGCTCTCGCAGAACAATCTGTTTCTCGCGCTCGTCTTGATCATGGTCTCGTCGATCATCCTGGGGATGGGTCTGCCGTCTGCGGTGTGCTATCTCCTGATGGCGACACTGATCGGCTCGGCCCTGGGCGACCTCGGCGTGGTCGCGCTCGCCGCGCACCTGTTCATCTTCTACTTCGGGCTGATGTCGATGGTCACACCGCCCGTCGCGCTCGCGGCCTACACCGCGGCGTCGATCTCCGGATCGGGGATCATGCAGACCGGGTTCGCCGCCTTCCGTTTCGCGCTGGTCGGGTTCACGTTGCCGTACATGTTCGTCTACCGTCCCGAGCTGCTGATGCTCTCCGCGAGCGGGGGGTCGGCCTCGGCCGGCGGCGTTGCCGTTGCCACCTCGCTCGCGATCCTCGGAATCGTCCCGTTCGCCGCCGGTATCGCCGGCCACTTGATCCGCCCGCTGACCGTCCCACTCCGGATCGCGGCCTTCGCCGCGTCGGCATTGCTACTTGCCGCCACAGCCTCCCCCGCGTGGGCCCTCGTCCTCGCCCCCACCGGCCTCGCCCTCCTGGCTCTAACCGCCGTCCTGAACCACCGCTCCTGACGCCGCCCCGCGCCCAGGGCCGACCAAGTTAATTACAATTATTTACAAATCAGGGCCCTGAAACTTAGCGGTGCCGCCACCGGAACGGTAAGCTATCGTGGTTCGTTCGGGCGGTTGAACTTCATCATGCAGCGGCCGTAACCAGATTCCCGACCGTCCAGCACCACGGCGGACGGCCGCCGGGAGGGTTGTCCGATGGAAGCCGGAGGTACATCCGGGGCTGGGTTGGCATGGGTGATCTTCGTCCTGCTGACCGTCGTGACGTGGGGAGTCTACGGGGTGCTGCTCCACACCGGCCAGGTGTCGATGTCGGACCCCGTCAACGGGCGATACAAGGCTTTCCTGTTCGTCGGGATCGCGTACTTCTTCACGGCGATCCTGGCGCCGCTGCTCGTGCTCAAGATGAACGGCGCGACGTGGGCCTTCCCGACCAAGGGCATCGTGTGGTCGTTGCTGGCCGGCATCTGCGGCGCCGCCGGCGCTTTCGGCGTTCTGCTCGCGTTCGGTGCCAAGGGCTCCCCGGCCGTGGTGATGTCGATCGTCTTTGCGGGCGCGCCGATCGTCAATGCCGGCGTCGCGTTGACGGTCCACCCTCCGGCGGGGGGCTGGGGCGCGCTACGCTGGCAGTTCGTTCTTGGTATCGTGCTCGCCGCCCTCGGCGGCTGTCTGGTCACGCTCTACAAACCGGGTCCCGCACTCGCCAAACCGGCACCGACGGCCGAGGCGGTGGGCCGACCCATGGCGCGCGACTGAGCATTACGGGTTCACGGAGAAAACGCATGCACGTGAGGAGACCGCATCGCGCCTCGATCGCCATCGTCGCCCTTTTCGCGTTGACGGTGATCGCCGCTTCCCCGGCGTGGTGCGAGGACTGGACGTTTTGGAGAGGCCCGCGGCAGGACGGCACGTCAGCCGAGACCGGGCTCGTGTCGAGCTGGTCGCCCGAGGGCGAGAACCTGATCTGGCACGCGGAGTTCATCGGCCGTTCGACCCCCGTGGTGGTCGATGGCCAGGTCTGCGTCATCGGTCGCGTCGGTGAGGGCGTCGACCGCCAGGAGGTCGTGGCGTGCTACGACGCCGGCACCGGTCGCAAGCGCTGGGAGCATCGCTTCAACGTCTACAACACGACCGTCCCGTTCAACCGCGTCGGCTGGGCCTCACTCGCCGCCGACCCCGAGACGGGCAACATCTACGCCCACGGCGTGGCGGGCCAGCTCAACGCCTACGACCGCAACGGTAAAATCGTGTGGTCACACTTCACGGCCGAGCGCTTCGGCCGCGCCTCGGGGTACGGTGGGCGCACGCAGACGCCGATGGTCTACGGCGATCTCTTGATCCAGAGCTACGTCAGCGTGGGGTGGGGAGACCAGGCCGCGCCAAGGCATCGTTACTTCGCCTTCGACAAGCGGACCGGTGACGTCGTGTGGGTCGCCACCCCCGGCCGCATGGTCAAGGACATGAACACCCAGTCGGTTGCCGTCATTGCCGAGATTGGCGGGAAGCCGTTGCTGATCGGAGGCGCGGCCGACGGCTGGATCTACGCGATGAGTCCCGACAACGGCGAGAAAGTCTGGGAGTTCCACCTCAGCAAGAGGGGGATCAACAGCTCGGTGGTGGTCCACGGCAACCACGTCTTCGCCTCGCACAGCGAGGAAAACCTCGACGAGCCGACGATGGGCCGCGTCGTGTGCATCGACGGCCGCGGCTCGGGCGACATCACCGCGAGCGGCGAGGTCTGGCGCATCGACGAGATCGCCGCGGGCTTCCCGTCACCGACCTACAAGGACGGCCGGCTGTACGTCATCGACAACTCCGCCAACATCCATGCCATCGACGCCGCGACCGGCAAGAGCTTCTGGACCCACAATCTCGGCACCGTCGGGAAGGGCTCGGCCGTGTGGGCCGACGGAAAGCTGTACGTCGCCGAGACCAACGGCAGGGTCCATATCCTCCAGCCCGGCGACGACTCGTGCAAATCCCTCGACGTCGACGAGGTCACGCTCGAGGACGGGCACTACGCCGAGATCTATGGCTCTCCGGCGATCGCCTACGGCCGGATCTATCTCTCGACCGAGGCGGGCGTGTTCTGCATCGGCGACAAGGACGCGCCGTTCAAGGTCACCAAGCCCAGGGCGACGGCGAACAAGAAGAAGAAGAAGGGCAAGAAGAGCGAGGCCGGCGCGATCGTCGTCGTCCCCGCCGACGCCTTGCTCTCCCCGCGCGAAATCGTCCAGTTCGGCGCCAAAAAGCTCGACGCCGACGGCCGGTTCCTCGGTACCGAGGATGCCGTGTGGACGCTCGAGGGCTTGAAGGGCGAGACCGACGAATGGGGACGATTCGTTCCCGACCCCGACGTGCCCTTCCAGGCCGGTGCGGTCGTCGCGAAGATCGGCGAGGTCGAAGTGAGGGCACGCGTCCGCGTCGTCTCGGCGTTTCCGTGGCTGATCGACTTCGAGTCGTTCGAGGCCGGCGACACCCCGCCGACCTGGATCGGGGTGAAGGGCAAGTTCATGGTCGAGGAGATCGACGGCAACAAGGTGCTCTCGCAACCGCCCCGCGAGCGCGGTCTTCAACGCAGCTTCACCTACATGGGGCCGAGCGACGTCACAAACTATACCGTCCAGGTCGACAGCAAGGGGGCGAAGAAGGGTCGCCGCCGCACCGACATCGGAATCATCGCGGGCGGCTACACCCTGGACCTCATGGGGAACAACCAGCGTCTCGAGATCCGCACGTGGCCCGCGGAACGCCGAGTCGCGAAGGCGGTCGACTTCCCGTGGGAAATGGACACGTGGTACCGCCTCAAGCTGCAGGTGCAGCAGGGTGACGGCAAGGCCACCGTTCGCGGCAAGGCTTGGAAGGTCTCCGACCCCGAGCCCGATGCGTGGACCATCACGATCGAAGACCCCCATCCCATTCTCGGCGGAAGCCCCGGCATCGTCGGGTACGCGCCCGCGGAGATTCACTACGACAACTACAAGGTGACGGTGAACCAATAATGACCAAGCTCCGTTTCGTTTCGATTCTCGTTGTCGCGGCCGTCGTCTTCCCGGGCGTCGTCGCCGCCGACGATCCCGATGTCGAGATGTTCGCTCACACCCCCGCGCGCAACATGGTTTCGAAGGAGACCGGGATCCCCACCGAGTGGGACCCCGAGTCCGGCAAGAACATCAAGTGGGTCGCCGAGCTCGGCTCGCAGACCTACGCGGGCCCGCTGGTCTACGGCGACAAGGTCTACGTCGGCACCAACAACGAGAAGGTCCGCAACCCCAAACTCAAGGGCGACCGCGGCAACGTCATGGCCTTCGATCGCGAGACCGGTGAGTTCCTGTGGCAGTCCGCCCACCCGAAGCTCGCGGCGGGGCGCGTCAACGACTGGCCGCTCCAGGGCGTGTGCTCGACCCCCGCGGTCGAGGGCGACCGGCTGTGGTACGTCTCGAATCGTGCCGAGGTGATCTGCGCCGACACCGAGGGCTTCCGCGACGGCGAGAACGACGGCCCCTACGTCGACGAGGCCGAGACCAGCGAGATCGACGAGGACATCGTCTGGAAGCTCGATCTGATCGGCGAGCTCGACGTCTTCCCGCACAACCTCGCGGCCGGCAGCCCGCTCCTCGTGGGCGACATCATCTACGTCTCGACCGGCAACGGCGTCGACGAGGGTCACATCAACATCCCATCGACGCTCGCGCCCAGCTATGTCGCGATCAACAAGAACACGGGCGAGGTCGTGTGGGAGAGCGCTCTTCCGGGCGAGGGCATC
>JBFJTV010000114.1:0-7963 GCA_041625075.1 Candidatus Polarisedimenticolaceae bacterium
CGTGACCGCGCTGCTCGCCGTGATTCCGGCGACGCTCGCACTGTTCAATCTCGTGCTCTACCGCCGGGCTCCTGAAGAGGGCGAGCCCGAGGTGAGCGTCTCGGTTCTCATCCCGGCCAGGAACGAAGAGCGGTCGATCCGTAGAAGCGTTGAGTCCGTTCTCGCCAGTCGCGGCGTGAATCTCGAAGTGATCGTCATGGACGACTCTTCCGAGGACTCCACCGCGGAGATCGTGAGGGCGATCGCGGCGCGCGATCCGCGCGTTCGTCTCGAGACCGCGCCACAACTTCCGCAAGGGTGGTGCGGCAAGCAGCACGCCTGCGACTCCCTCGCGCACTTCGCTCACAACGAGGTCCTGCTGTTTCTCGACGCCGATGTCACCGTCACCCCGGACGGCATCCGCCGCATGGTGTTGTCGCTCGAGCGCAGCGGCGCCGATCTCATGAGTGGGGTCCCGCGGCAGCAAACCGTGACGATCGCCGAGAAGCTGATCGTTCCGCTCATCCATTTCGTGCTGCTCGGCTATCTTCCTCTGCTCGGCATGCGTCTTTCGCCACACCCGGCCTTTGCCGCGGGCTGCGGCCAGCTCATCTTGACGCGCCGGGAGGCTTACCGCCGGGTGGGCGGACACGGTGCGATTCGCGCATCGCGTCACGACGGCATCGCGCTGCCGCGGGCCTACCGCCGGGCCGGTTACGTTACCGATCTGTTCGACCCCACCGATGTCGCGGCCTGCCGCATGTATCGGGGAGCACGGGAGGTTTGGGCAGGATTTGCCAAGAACGCCACCGAGGGTATGGCGTCGCCAGGCGCGATCCTGCCGTGGACCATCCTCTTGCTCGGTGGCCACGTCATCCCCGTCGCGATTCTGCTCGCCGCGATCGCGCTCGGCGAGGGTCCGGCGGCCAGGATCGCGGGAATGGGAGTCGCGCTCCCGATCGTCGTTCGCGCCGTCTTGGCCGCGCGACTTCGACAGTCTTTTCTGAGCGGCCTGCTCCATCCGCTGGGCGTGGTGCTGCTGGTCGCGATCCAGTGGTATGCCCTAATCGTCCGAGTTTCGGGGCACGACATCGCCTGGAAAGGAAGGCCGCAAGTGACTTCACTCGTTTTCCTGCTCGCCACGACCGTCTCAACGGTCTCGACCGGAACCGCCGAGCTGACCATCGTGGTCGAGGGTCTTCGTTCAGACGAGGGCTCGGTCGCGATCGCGCTGTACGACTCCGCGGAGGCCTTCAACGCACGTTCGCTCCCGATTCGATCGGCTTTCGTCCCAATCGAGAATGGCTCGTGCCGCTGGACCGTTGACGGTCTTCCCCACGGCGATTACGCGGCCATGCTTTATCACGACCGCAACGGCAATGGGAAGATCGACCAACGCAAGGTCGGTCCGCCCAAGGAGCCCTACGGCTTCTCCAACGACGCGCGGGCCCCGTTCGGCCCGCCGAGCTACAAGGAAGCCCGTTTTCTCATCGACCAGAATCGGGTCGAGATCCGGGTTCGCGTGCACTGAGGCTCCCCTTCCGGAATCCAATGATCCGGATCGGCGTCGTTTGCCGAACCGAATGCCTCCGGATACCATCGAGAATCGAGGTCCCGGGGACGACGGTTCGTGCCGTGGCGAAGTCGCCGGGGACGCAATACGATGCGTGTTTTTGCAGTCTATCTTTGCCTACCCGTTCTCTTCGCACCGGTCGCCTTGTCGGGGGGTGACGACGACCGCCTGGTCGTCCTCGCCGAGTTCAAACCCGCGGACGGATCGAAGTGGCAGTCATGGCGGATCTACATTCACGACGACGGGCACGTCGACATCGAGACCCCCGAGGCTAACCGGCAAACTCAGTCGCGGGGGCTCGATCGTGCCAACCTCCAGAAATTCCTCACGGTCCTCGAACGCTGGCGGGTCGACGAGCTCGACGAGAGCTACAGCCTCGTCGGTGGAGAGGGGATCGAGACGGTCGAGGGGGCCAACGACGTCCTGGCCCTGCGCGTCCGCTCAAACGGCGATAGCCGAACGATCACGCTCGAGGCGCCGGAGTACGCAGTCGGTCTGCAGGACCGGGTCTCCGCCCACGCCCAGCGCACGGATATCGAGCGATTTCTCAAGGTGTGGTCGGCAGTGCTGCGTTACGCTCGCTCGCCGAACCCGGATCAGACCCACAAGCTCTACAAGCCCTGAAGGAGAGGCCCGCGGACTACTGCGAACGGTAGTTCCCGAACTCGAGCTCGATTCCGAAGTCCTGCTCTTTGAGCATCCCCATCACCGTCTGCAGGGCGTCGCGCGACGGCGACGACACCCGAACCTGCTCCGCCTGGATCGACGCCTGGACCTTCTTCATCTTCTGGTCCTTGATGTACTTCACGATCTTCCGGGCGGTCTCTGTCGGGATTCCCTGCTGTAGCGAGATCTCCTGGCGCACGCGATCGCCACCGGCGGGCTCGATGTTGCCGGTTTGGAGGTTCTTGAGTGGGACTTTTCGTTTCACCATCTTCGATTGCAGAACATCGTAGACGGCCTTGAGCTTGAAGTCGTCCGGGGCTGCCACCACGATCTTGTTCTCCTGTCTTCGGAAGTCGATCTCGACCTTGACTCCCTTGAAGTCGTACCGCTGAGTAATCTCCTTGATCGCCTGGTTGACGGCGTTGTCGACTTCCTGGAGATCGCAACCACTGGTGACGTCGAAAGACTGCGTCGCGGCCATCGTCTCTCCCTTTTTTCGGGTGCGACTCAGTATAGCAAGTAGCGCGTCACGTCCGCGGGGGCCCCTTTTTGACCAGACGAGCGCGCGTGACCGCCTTCTCGCCGAGTTTGTTGCGGACCGCGTCGGTCGCGCGGGCCCGGCGTCGCGCGGTCTCCTCGGCCGGGTCGGTGAAGAGGGTCGCCTGTCCCGAGCCGGCCGCCTCGAGCCCGCTCACCCCGACGCCCAGCAATCTGATCCCGCGGCCGCGGAGCGAGATACGATCGCGATAAAGCTCGCGCGCCGCCTCGACGACGACCTCCGCGAGGTCCGTCGGCTTTCTCAGCGTCAACGAGCGCGTCCAGGTCGTGAAGTCGCCCGTTCGCACCTTGATGTGCACCGTCCGCGCGACGAGCCGGTCGCGGCGCAACTCGCGCGAGACACCCTCGGCGCGCGCCAGAAGCGCGCGGTCGATATCGTCGGGATCGGTCAAGTCGGTTCCGTACGTTCGTTCCTCGGAGATCGACTTGGCTTCGTGGTCGCGGTGGACTGCGCGGTCGTCCTCGCCCCGCGCAAGGCGGGTGAGGTGGTCCGCCGCAGACGCCCCGATCCGTCTCGCGAGCTCGTCGTGTGGAACCCGGAGCAGATCACCGATGATCGAGATCCCCGCGGCGGAGAGCTTCTCGGCCGTCTTCGGGCCGACACCCCAGAGACGACGGATCGGCATCGGCCATAACCGCGCTTCGACATCCTCGAGCGGGAAGACCACCAGACCGTCGGGCTTTTCGAGATCGGACGCGACCTTGGCGAGAAACTTGTTCGGTGCGACCCCGACCGAGGCGGTGAGCCGCTCCTCCTTCCGAATCCTGTCCTTGATCTCCGAGGCGAACTCGCGGCCACCCTCGAGATTGGGGACGACGCCGGTCAGGTCGAGGAAAGCTTCGTCGATCGAAATCGGCTGAACCACGGGAGCCGCGGACCGGAGGACCGTGCGGATTCGCCGGGACACCTCGGAGTACAGACCCATCCGTCCCGAAAGCCAGGTCGCGTGCGGGCACAGACGCTCGGCAGTCACCGACGGCATGGCGGAACGTACTCCGAACTCGCGGGCCTCGTACGAGCACGTGGTGACCACGCCGCGGCGCCCGCGGTGACCGATGATCAACGCCTTCCCCGCCAGATCGGGGTTCTCGCGGATCTCGACGGCCGCGTAGAACGCGTCCATGTCGAGATGGAGAATCACCCGTTGCATCGTCTGCCCGTCCGTCCCCGATCTTACCAGCCCGAAATGGGGACGTGTACCAAAGCGGGCTTTTGGGGACACCTTTAAATGCGCCTCAGTGCTACACACGATGTCGCCAGCAGCGTTTTAAGGTGTCCCTAAAACCGCGGTTTGGTACACGTCCCCACATCGCTATAATCGGGGTTCTCGACAGGCCCCGGCGAGACCAAGAAGCGAGGAGGTAGACGGTGAGCCAGGCGCCCACGACGGTCATCTATGAGAAGAACGCCGCGGTGGCAACGGTTCGCCTGTCGCGCGAGCACGGCAACGCGATCAACGAGGCTCTCGTCAACGACCTCATGACGGCCTTTCAGGAGGCTTCGACCGACCCGAAAGTACGTGGGGTGCTCCTGGCCGCGAAGGGCAAGCTGTTCTCGCCCGGGCTGGATCTCCGGGAGCTGATCGAGTACGACCGTCCGACGATGGCGCACTTCATGCGTCGCTTCGGCGCCATGCTGCTCGTGTTGTACACCTGCCCCAAACCCGTCGTCGCCGCGTTGTCGGGCCACGCCATCGCCGGCGGCTGCGTGCTTGCGATGACCGCCGACCGCCGCATCCTCCAGGAGGGGGCCCTCATCGGGCTCAACGAGGTGAGGGTCGGTGTTCCGCTTCCGTTCGGCGTAAGCCTGATGCTACGCGAGACCGTTCGGACCGCCATCCTCGAAGAGGTCGCGCTGATCGGCAGCAACTACAGCGGGGAGCGGGCGGTGGACGCCGGTCTCGTCCACGAGGTCCATCCCGCTCAGGGGTTCGAGGATCTCTGTCTCGAGCGTCTCGGCGAGTTTACCGACAAGGACCCGAAGTCCTTCTCGACGACCAAACGGTATCTACGGTCCTCGGCCGTGGAGCGGATCCGCGCAAACGATCAGAAGCTCATGCACGAGTGGCTCGATTGCTGGTTTTCGGACAACACCCGGGAACGTATCCGTGGAATCGCGAGCGATCTCGCGAGCGCGCGGGAAGGTTCCCAGTAGCCGGGGCAAAATGATGGCGAGACTATCCCTCCTGATTCTGTTGGTGGCGATCATGGTGTGCGCGACCGCGTGCGGGTCTCGGGAAGCTACCGAGCCGGATGCGGTCGAGACCTCGAGCACCATGTTGCTCGACCCTCGAGAGGTGCGATTGAAGAACATCCGCCAGCTCACCTTTGGAGGAGAGAACGCCGAGGCGTACTTCTCGGCCGACGGCAGCCAGCTGATCTTCCAATCCAAGCGTGACGCACTCGAGTGCGACCAGATCTTCGTGATGGATCTCGACAGCGGCGACGTGCGAATGGTGTCCTCCGGCGAGGGACGGACCACCTGCTCGTATTTCTTTCCGGACGGCGAGCGGATCGTGTACTCGTCGACACACCTCGCGTCGCCGGCCTGCCCTCCGCCACCCGATTACTCGAGAGGTTACGTCTGGAAGCTGTACCCCGAGTTCGAGATCTTCTCGGCCAATCCGGACGGCAGCGGAATCGAGAGGCTGACCGCAAACAACGAGTACGACGCCGAAGCTACGATCTCGCCCGACGGTGGGCGGATCATCTTTACCTCGTCGCGCGGAGGCGACATCGACCTTTACACGATGCTCCCCGACGGTAGCGACATCCAGCGGATCACCGATGAGCTCGGTTACGACGGCGGTGCGTTCTACTCGCGGGACGGGAAAAAGATCGTATGGCGGGCCTCCCGACCTCAAACCGATGAAGAGCGCGAATCGTACAAGCACTTGCTCTCGACACACTCGATCCGGCCGATGAACCTGGAGATCTTCGTCGCCAACGCGGACGGAAGCGAAGCGAAACAGGTAACCGACAACGGCGCCGCCAACTTCGCGCCGTACTTCTTCCCGGACGGGAAGCGTGTCATCTTCGCCTCGAATGTCGCGGATCCCGAGAGCCGGAACTTCGACCTGTGGATGGTTGGCGACGATGGGAGTGAACTGGAGCAGGTGACGTTTCACGAGGAGTTCGACAGCTTCCCGATGTTCAGCCCCGACGGAACGCACCTGGTCTTTGCAAGCAACCGTGGCGGCAAGGAACGGGGCGAGACCAACTTGTTCCTCGCCGAGTGGGTGGACTGAGTGGACACGGATCTTCGGAAGTTCCCGGGGTATACGTTGTTCTCGCCGCCGGCGAGATTTGCGGTTCGCCCGCCCTGGGAGTGGAGCGCTCGCGAGGCACGCAAGCACTGCGAGTGGTTTGTCGAGCAGATCCCCGACCGACTCGAGGAACTGCGGAACGTCGTCGCGACCGTCGACCAGAAGACCGCCAAGAGTCTCGACCTCACGCCGAAATCGCTCAGGCTGCTCGGCAAATGGCTGGAGGGGGCCATCGAGACACGCCCCGATGATTCGGGCAATGCCGATTTGAAGGAAGCCCCCCTCGGGATGAGCGAACGCGGTTTGCGCGAGATCTTCACCATCGAATCGCTCTCCCTGTGCGTCGATGCGGGCATCTATCTGGGCGAGGTGCTGGCCGCGCGGTTCGGGCGGGTGCACTGGGTGCTGTGCGAGCAGCCACGGGGTGACGTCTCGTTTCACGAGCCCGTCCTCGCCGGTTTTGGCGACAAGCGCGTTTTCGACCCGGTCCGCGAAACGGTCGGCATCGCGAGGGCCATGAACCGCGGCGAGCGCGGACCGGATGGCCTCCACCGCGCCTACCGACGGTGGGCCGAGACGGTCAGGACCTAGCGCTCGACAGTCGTCGCCCGACCTCATCCGGGGGCAACGGAATCCAAACGGCCTTGTCCCTCCCGGTTTGACCGGAGACGATCTCCACGGTCGACGCGGGAAGCTCGAGTGCGCGGGCGATCAGCGCACAAACGGCGCCGTTCGCCTTGCCCTTCTCGGGGGCGGCCGACACGCTCAGCTTGAGGGCGCCGCCGTGGGCGCCGAGGATCGCATCGCTCCGCGCGCCCGGTTTGACGCGAAGCCTGAGCCGCGTTCCCCCGCGGTGCTCGCTGAGATCGAGATCCACGGGATCAGGCCGGCGGAGTGCTCGAGGGCGTGCCGAGACGCTCGTACTCCATGTTGCGTCGCATGGGGATCAGTCCCGCATCCCGGATCGCCGCAACGATATTCGGCTCGTCCATCGCGTGGACGATACCAGCGGCCGAGACGACGTTCTCCTCGATCATCGTGCTGCCCATGTCGTTCACGCCGAACGCGAGCGACGCGCCGCCCATCTTGGGGCCCTGGGTGACCCACGATGCCTGGAGGTTACTGAAGTTGTCGAGAAACAACCGCGACACGGCGAGGGTCCGGAGGTACTCGGCGGTCGTGACCTCCTCGCCGCCGAGCTCGGTGTGCTCTGGCTGGTAGGTCCAGCAGATGAAGGCGGTAAATCCACCGGTGCGATCCTGCAGATCCCGGATCTTGACGAGATGCTCGACCCGATCGCGGCGGCTTTCGACGTGCCCGAACATCATCGTCGCGGTCGAGTGCAGCCCCTGGTGGTGGGCCTCCTCCATGACGTCGAGCCACTCTTGCGAAGTGCACTTGTGCTTCGCGAGCCTGTCGCGGACCTCGTCCACGAGGATCTCGGCGCCGCCACCGGGGATCGACGACAGCCCGGCCTCCCGAAGCCTTCGGATCGTCTCGGGAAGGCGCAGCCGTGACACCTGCGTGATGTGGATGATCTCGGGCGGGGAGAGCGCGTGGAGCCACAGATCGGGAAAGGCTTCCTTCAACCGCCGGAACAGGTCTTCGTAGTACTCGATCTTGAGCTTCGGGTTGTGCCCACCCTGAAGCAGGATCTGGTTGCCGCCGAGGCCATAGGTCTCGCGGATCTTCCGCTCGATGGTCTCGATGGGGAGCACGTAACCCTCGTCGTGCTTCGGCGGGCGGTAGAACGCACAGAAGTTGCAGAACGCGTTGCACACGTTGGTGTAGTTGATGTTGCGATCGACGATATAGGTGACGACGCCGTCGGGATGGATCTTGCGGCGCACGAGGTCGGCCAGCGCGCCGAGCGTCACGAGGACGCCGTGCTCGAGAAGCGCGAGGGCCTCGTCGGGGGCAA
>JBFJTV010000115.1:0-7892 GCA_041625075.1 Candidatus Polarisedimenticolaceae bacterium
GATGATGGCGGCCATCGGCGAGCGCTCGGCCGTAAAGAACCCGATCAACCCACCCACCGAGATCCCCAGAAGCGCGACGGAGATCGCCGTGTGAGCCGTCAGGTACTCGGTGGAAATGGTGAGCAACTGGAACACGACGATTTGCAGAAAGATGATGCTGAACGTCGTACCGCCGACACCGACGATGATCCATCTCTGTCCGGAGCCGGCAGGGTACGGCGGTCCTACCCGGGCTTTGGCCTCCGCCGTCCCGGCTGCGCCGAGTGCGTAACCTCCGACCGCGCGGAGAAGAAGCGTCGATCCGATCAGGAAGGTGAGTCCGATTGCGAGATCGGAGACGAGTTCGCCGCGTGCCGGGACCCACTGATCCCCAAACGCGATCAGCGCCCACAATGCCCACGTCGCGAGGCCGGCGCGGAGAATCCCCAGGTCGGGACCGCCATGCAGACGCGATTCCAGAAACCACCCGAAAAGCACCAGAATGCATAAGAACAGCGCGACGTTCGCCATCCGGGCGTAGGGGTCCGGATCGGGGTAGCCCAGCAGGCGGAGCCGGTGATGGATGCGCGTGATCTCGACAAACGACAGGCCGAGCGCGACCGCCGCACCCGCGAGCCACACCCAGGTCGTTCTTCTCGCCTCCTTGGGCCGGCTCCAACGCTCGCGGTAGTACGCCACGACGGCGAACAGCGCCAACCCGACGAGCTGCATCGAGGCCAGCCACGAGGCCAGACTGAGGCGGTTTGTCAGATAGAAAAACGAGCTGCGGCCCTGACCCCACACGTAGTCCGGCCACAGGACGTGGGCCAACCCGAGCAGGACGCTGGCCACCAATAACAGGCCGCACACGCGGCCGAGAATGGGCACTCGGTTCAAGGTTTTCCTTCGTAAGGTCCCGATTCCGGCCCGCGTCTACCGCATCGACGGGCGGTGAACGATATTGGACACTGCTGGCCGTCGACCGCCGGAAAGCGGAAAAGGTACCCTGCGCTGGACCTCCCGTCCAGGACTATTTGGGCTGGAGCTAGCCCCAAGACGTTGAAATAAAAGGCCTTGGGCGCCATTCTTCAAAAGGTGCCAGGCGCGACCCTTGCAAGCGTGCCCGGGAGGCCCATGCTAGTCTCTAGCGGTTTCTTTCGCGGTCCATTCCCGCCGGGAATGGCCGCCCCAGCGTCGAGGAGAACCCGGCCATGACGGCCTCACGAATCGCAGCGATGCTGTTGTGCGCGGTCCTCGCGGGCAGCGCGATGGCCGACAGCGCCGACAGCTGTTCGGCGTTCAGTATCGACGTGCCGATCGCGGAGGTCGTGGCCTCGTCGGCCTTCGTTCCCAACCTCATGGGTCTGTCGAACTCGCTTCGGAGCGCGTCTTCGCGGCTGCTGACCGAGGCCTGCACCGATTTGTCCAAGGCCGAGCCGCCCGCGGAGCTGTGTCCCGATCACTGCGAGCTGCCCGACGCCCCGCTGGTGATCTTGCGCTCGATTCCGACGGCTTTCCTCCGGAACTACCACGACCAGGCGCGCTGCGAGCAACAGCTCGAGACGACGTCGCGGACTCCGCTGCTCTTTGAACGGCAGGTCTTCGGGTCTCCGGAGCAGCTCGGGGAGTGGGTCGGGGAGTTCGTTCGCGGCAAGGGAGACCACGGCGAGGACCTCTACGCTCGCTGTGACGGGAAGTGCAGCCCGCAGTACCTCTGGATCATCTCGCGCGCTGCGCCGGAGGAAGAGCTCGTGGTCGACACACGGGTGACCTGTGGGCATGCGCGCGACCGTGGCGTCAACGAGTACCAGCTCTCCTACCAGCTTCGCTGGACCTGCCGAAATGGGGCCGCGAGACGGTAAAAAGCCCGCAGCGGTCGCATTGCCGGGAAATACCCCGCCCGAAACAGTTGACACTTACAATGGTCTGCGGGTATCCCTCGAACACGGGTCTATCTGCACCTGAGGGAGATCCCTGTGGAACCTCGACGAGACGTCGCCCCCGATTCGCACGCCATCGGACGGCGGATCGCGCAGTACCGCATCGAGGAGCTCGTCGGCATCGGTGGGATGGGAAGGATCTACCGCGCCTGGGACGAGAAGCTCGGGCGCCCGGTCGCCGTGAAGGTCTTGCGAGACTTCAAGTCCGACGACGATATCACGCGCCGGCGCTTTCTCCGCGAGGCCGAGCTTGCCTCGCGGGTCGTGCATCCCTACGTCGCGACGGTCTTCGACGTCGTCACCGAAAACGACGACATCTTCTTGGTGATGGAGTACGTCGACGGTCGCCCGCTCCACAAGGTGCTCGAGCGGCGCCGGCTGACTCCCGGCGAGGCCTCCTACTACGGCCGCGAGATCGCCGAGGCGTTGAGCGCGATCCACGAAGCCGGTCTGGTTCATCGCGATCTCAAGCCGGCCAACATCATGTTGACCAACGACGACCACGTCAAGGTCATGGACCTCGGGCTCGCGCGGCAGTTCGTACCCGAGGATTGGGGTCAAGACGGGGACGCGACCCTGACGCGCGAAGGATTCACGGTCGGGACCCCGCTGTACATGTCCCCCGAGCAGTTGCGCGGTAAGGAAGTCGATCAGAGAAGCGATCTGTTCGCGCTGGGTATCGTGCTCTATGAAGCGCTCACCGGCGAGCACCCGTTCATGAGGGACTCGTACGGCGAGATCACCTCCGCGATCATGAAGGAGCCCCCCGGCGGGGGCTCCGAGCCACGCAGCCTTGCCGACGCCGGGAAGTTCCGCGACGTGATCATGCGGCTTCTCGAGAAATGGCCAGAGAAACGCTTCGCGACGGCCCAGGAGGTCATCGCCAACTTGCCGTCGCCATCGAGGGAGATCGAGCCGAGGGTCAGAGTCGAACCGCGGCGACGCCGGCGCTGGCTCACGATGGGTCTCGTCGCCCTGTTGCCGCTGGTGGTCGCGCTCATCGTCTTCCAGATCGTCCGGCGCGAGGCGGTGGTCCCGGCGTCTATCAGTCCTCGGGCGCTGGTGGCGGTCTTGCCGCTCGACGATCAGACGAGGGATGCAGACTCGATCACCCGAGGTGAGATGCTCGCTTCCCTCATGGCGGCGGATCTCTCGGAATCGAAGATCGTGCGTTCGATGGGACACGACAAAGTGCTCGAGATTCTGGCGGGGCTCCCCCCGGGGGCGCCGAGATCGGCGCAGATCTCCGCGATTCGGCGCGCGGTCGACGTCGACTGGGTCGTGACGGGCGACGTCTTCAAGGAAGGGGACGGTTATCAGGCCGCCGTGGATCTCTATGGAACCGACGTTACCACCCCGCACGATTCGTTCCGCGTGGGGGCGGCGCGGGCACCCGGACTCATCAACCTGGTCTCCACGGCGGTCCGTCGGTTGATCGATCCGGTCGCGGCGGACGAGGACAGGGCGAGCTCGAGCGAAGATCTTCTCGTTTCCGACAACGAGGAGGCGCTCCTGCTGGAGTACAGGGGGCGGCGGGCGAAGATGGAGCACCGCTACAACGAAGCGATCACGTTGTTCGAGCAAGCGCTCGCGATCGACCCGAGCTTTGCCTTCGCGCAGATCGAGCTGGCGGTCGTGCTCGATCGAGCCGGCTACGACGTCCGCGCAAGGGAGGCCGCAAGCAAAGCGTTGCGGATCGTCGAGGGGCCGGGCGGAACGCCCGGCTCCCGACTGGCACTCGTCGTTCGCGCGCTCCACTCCCAGTTCCACGGCGATGACGCGGCCGAGGTCGAGGTACGGCGACAACTGGTCGAACGATACCCGGACGAGCCCCCGACGCTGTACTCGCTGAGTTGGGCCCTGATGAACGCCGGCGAACACGACGAGGCGCTGGCCTACGTCGAGCAATCGCTCGCGCTGTCCGATCGCAACCCATGGCAGTACGACCTCAAGGCCGAGATTCTCCGCGAGATCGGTGACTTCGACGGGGCGTTCGAAGCGCTCGATCGAGCGGAGGCTCTCTTCAGGGAGATGAAGAGTGATCCCGGCGTGGCGCGAGTCACCGAGGAGCGGGCCCTCGTCCAATGGAGGCGCGGAAAGTACGGCAACGCGGCTCCGCTCTTTGAAGAAGCCGCGGGCGCATACGAATCCGCCGGACTGCCGGTGAGGTCGGCTCAGGCGCGGAGCAATTACGCCGATATGTGCCTCATGGGCGGCCGCGTCGAGACCGCCCGTACGCTGTACGACAGCGCGTTGCCGGTACTGCGCCAGGCCGGTGCGCTCAAGGCCATCTCCCGCGCGCTTTCGGGTCTGGGCGCCGCCTATCTCCAGGCGGGGGCGATGGAGGACTCGGAGACCTCCCTTCGCGAGGCGGTCGCGTTGGCCCGGGAGCTCGAGAACGCGTCGCTCTTGCTGGCGCCTCTGTTTAACCTCAGCAGCATGCTGGTCACCTCCGGACGGATCGCCGAAGGTGGGCGACTGGCGGAAGAGGCGCTGGGTGTGGCGCAGAGCTTGAAGGACCGCCACGCAGAGATCGGCCTCCGGAGCATCCTCGCGGATACGGATTTTCAACGTGGGCGACTCGATGACTCCGAGCAGTCCTACCGCGACGTCATCGAAATCGCAAGTTCGAGGGAGGCGTACCTGACCTTTCTCGTCCAGTCCATGACGGGGCTGACGACTCTGCTGCAGGCACGCGGTGAGCTAAGAGAGGCCGCGGCGACGATCGAGCGCGCGATCGAGCTGTCGCAGTCTGACGGCGACCTGGTCAGCCGGAGTTACGCCCTCGGTGCGCGCGCCCGTTTACGCGAGGAGCTCGCGGACGCCGACGGCGCGCAAAGCGATATGGCCATGGCGACGACCGTCGCTCGGGGAACGGGAGTGGAGCTTCAAGATCTCGCGATTCGACTGGAGCTCACTCGAGGAACTCTCGCGGCAATGGAAGCTGACTGGGTTGCCGCCCGCAAGCACGCGGATTCGGCGCGCAACGTGGCGATCGAGACCGGAGACCACGGCCTTGTCTCGGAGGCCCTCGTGCTGGCCTCGGCCATCGCTCTCGAGGATGGAGCACCGAAGGAGGCCGCCTGGCTCGCGCGCCAGGCGATCGCGGCTGACGCGGCGAAGGCCACGACACGGATCCGTGGACGCATTGCTCTTGCACGCGCACTTCGCGCTCTCGGTGAATTCGGGGAGTGCGTCGACGTGGCGCAGGAGGCCCTCGAGAGGGCTGAGGCGATGAAGGTGTCGCTCCCCGCGGCCATGGCTGCAGCGGAGCTCGTCGCAGTGCCCGTGCCACACCGGCCCGACAACATCGGACCGATCCGTACACGCGGGCTGGATGCGCTTGATCACTACATCGGTTCACTTCCCGCCGAAAGCAGGGAGGCCGTGGCCGCTCGACGAGATATCCGTGAGGTGAACGAGGCGCTTTCGGGTGAAGGCGACGCCTGAATCGAGTTTTTGAAACAGTAGAGGAGGGTTGGGGATGCCGACGATCTTTGTGAAACCCAGTGCGACCGGCGGGGGGACCTGGGAAGTCGACGACGGCAACGGCAGACGAGCCGCGACCTTTGGTGCTTCAATGGAGATCAACGAGGATCTGCAGGGTGCCGGGTTCGTGCTCGAGGTCGAGATCAACGGAAACTGGCAGACCACCGATTCCTTGGAGCTCAAGACCTTCGAGAACACCAAGCTGATCCGGGACATCAAGGCCGAGCTCGTTCTCGGACAGGGCCTCCGGTGGAAGGTCGACGGAACCGAGGTCACGAAGACCTGTTCCGGCTGCAACGATCTTCCCGCAGAGTTCAATACCGTCGGCGACTCGTCCAAGCTGCTCGACGATAACGGCAACGAGGCGACCGAAGGCAAGGGCGATAAGAGCGAGTAACCGCTAAAGGTCTCGGTCCGCCGGAGCCTGCTCGTACGTCACGAACTGATAGCCCGCGGCCACGCGTCGCGCGCAGTACAGCGTGGTTCCGTCCGTCCGGACGTTGATGATCCCGTTCAGGCGCTTCTTGAACCGCCGTCGGGCCTGCCCGAGCATCGCGGGGTCGTGCGGATCGATGACGTCGTCGGCGTCGGGGTCGGCGGCGTCGGAATCGACCGCGAAGGGCGTCACGAGCTCCGTCGAGAAAACCAAGGGACTGCGCGAGCGGGAAAGCTTGCCCACAACGCCCAGAAAGTCCGCGCGCGGGTGCCCGTGATCGGGGGACTCACCGGACGAAACGACCGAAATCTGCGGCTGGATCGCGCCGAGAAACTCCTCGTCGTAGTCGTGACTGCCATGATGCGGTACCTTGAGCACGTGCGCGCTCGCATCGGCGGCAAAGCCGGGCCCACCCATCAGATACCGCGCCCCGGACTCGTTGATGTCTCCGGGCAAGAGGACGCGCACATCACCGAAGTCGAGCCGTAACACCATCGAGTTTCCGTTGACGGTCTTGGCCGCCGATCCGAGCCATGCAAAAACCGGTTCCGGATGGTCGGGGTGGTTCATCCGTCGTGGACCCAGCACGTGAAATCTCACGTCCGGATCCCCGACATCGATCATGGCCGTACCGGTATCCACGGCGCGGTACCGCAGCCCCGGTTCTCGCTGCAGCACGTTACGCCACGCGGTCATCGTGTCGTTGAGGTTGCGTCCGGCCAGATCCGCGATCGAATCGTGCCGGGTGATCAGGACGCGCGAGCCGCCCGAGCCGAGGGTGTCACCCAGCACGGTGTCGGACCCGGAGGTGAGCTTCGTGATCCCGCTGTGCACGATCTCGCGCACGCGAATCCGGTCGTGCTCGACGATCGAGATCAGACCCGCAATATGCCTGTCATCGGCGTGGGTAACCACGACCAGGTCGATGTCCACACCGGGAGAGGTCGCCATGTCGAGGCGGTACTTCCACACCAGGAACTGGAACGCCTCGTCTCCGCGGCCGCCGTCGATCAGGATCTTCTTGCCGGCGGGCGTGACGATAAAGGTGGAGTCGCCCTCACCCACGTCGATGAAATAGAGCTCCAGCGGATGTCGTGTCATCAATCTGTCCGAGCGAACCCAACCGGTCCGGTGTCGATAGACCACTTCGTACCGCTGACTGTCGTGATCGACGGCACCGGTCGTGTCGATTTCGTCCCCGAAGATCAACACGAGATCCTGGGAATCCGTCTCGGAATCCGGATGCAGCACCGTGCTCTTGGTCGAGACGTATTGAAGGGCCACGACAAGCCTCCCCCGCTCGCGTGCGCTGGGATCAGTCCCGTCCTGACCGCCCCCCCGGCTTGGATCAAGGAATACCCATCAGCCGACGCCATGTCCACGGATTCCATGTGACGGCCCGCTGCATTGACACGTCCCCCGCGCCCGGGTAGGATCGGGCCGGGGTTCGGCCGTAAACGACTCGAATACATGGAGTTAGGGGCGCATGTGGGTTGGTGGCACGCGATCATGACGTCGGATCGTGAATCCGAATCGACCCGTCCTCTCGCACTGGAAACGACCGCCTCGCTTCTCGACCGGGTCCGGTCGGGAGACCCCGCTGCCCGCGAGCAGCTGATCGCCCGCTATCTCCCGGCGATGCTCCGGTGGGCCCGGGGCCGATTGCCCGCCGGGGCCCGAGATCTGGAAGACACCGACGATCTTGTGCAGGTCACCTTCCTGAAAGCGTTAGACAAGGTGAAAGGCTTCGAATACCGCGGCGAGGGAGCCTTCGTCGCGTATCTGCGACGGGCCCTCCAGAACCGCATCCGCGACGAGATTCGTCGCGCTGCAAGGAGGCCCGACACGGAGGCGCTGACCGAGCGGCTCGAGGACCACAGCCCGACCCCGCTCGAAGAGGCGATCGGGGCCGAGGCTCTCGCCAGATACGAGGCGGCGCTGTCGGAGCTCAGGGAGGCGCAGCAGGAGGCGATCGTTTTGAGGATCGAGCTCGGCTTCACCTACGAGGAGATCGCACGGGCGGTGGGAAGTCCATCCGCAAATGCCGC
>JBFJTV010000116.1:0-7868 GCA_041625075.1 Candidatus Polarisedimenticolaceae bacterium
ACGGTGCGCGCCGAGGCGTCAAAGGGCAGGATCTCGCTGTACACCCCGAGCTCGCGGATGCGTCGGGCGATCAGCTGGGTGTACTGCCCGCCGAAGTCGAGAATCAGAACCGACTCGTGGGCGGAGCTCATAGGCGCCGCACTCCCTCCCTGCCGCCGTCGCCGTTCGCCGGACGAACCCTTGGCGTGATCAAGCTGCGCACGAGGGTCTCGAGGACCGACGTCGGATCGAGCGAGCGGCTCTTCAACGAACGATCGGCTTCGAGCAAGTGAGCCGGGAACGTCATCAGCTCTTCGAGAGTGTAACGCGACAGCGCGCGGAAGAGCTCGTCCTCCCGCCGCCAGGCCTGCGCCGCGGCCACGGCCTCGCTCTTCGGTCTCCCCTTTTCGAGCAACGCCTTGGCCTGGATCATGGTGCGGGCGCGCCACGCCAGCCCCCCGATGGTCCGGATCGGCTCTTCACCCGAGTCGATCAGCTTCCGGACCGCGGCCAGCGCGACTTTCTCGTCTCTCTCGAGAATGGCGTTGGCGACCTCCCATCCCGAAAGGACGCCGCCATGGCAAACGACCTCGCGGGCGACGTCCATCGTCACGGTTCGCGACGATCCGTCGCCGAGCCAGACGTCGACCTTGTCGAGCTCGGAGGAGACCCGGTACAGATCTCCCGCGCTGGCATCGAGAAGAAAGGACGCCACCTCGCGGCTCACCTTGAGGCCGCGCTCTTTGCCCATCTCCTGGACCTCGCCGGCATCCTGCGGTCGCATGACCGCGTCGAACTGGAAGAACTTACCGCCCTTCGCGAGAGTCTTGTGGAGGGGCCGTCGCAGATCGAGCTTGCCGGCGCGCACCAGGAGGTAGCTGTTCGGCGGCGGGTCCTTGGCATAGACCGCGAGCGGTTTGGGATCGCCCTCGATGATGCCCGCGTCGCGAACCGCAACGACACGATTCGGCGTGAACATCGAGATCGATCGCGCCGCGGCCACCAGATCGGCGGTGTCGATCCTCCCCTCGGCGAAGACGCTGAGGGCGAAATCGGTGCCGTCCTCGGGGACGAGCGTGGCAACCACCGCGCCGTACGCCGCGTCCAGGTGGAACAGATCGTCACCGCTCAGGACGGTCAGACCCGCCGGCCAGCCCTTCTGCAGCGAGCGATGGACCTCGCGTAGGGTCGTACCCCCCGGCTTGGGGCGCTTGCCTCGCGCGCGCGCCATCAAAAACCCTCGATCAGGGCGCTGACCAGCGCCCCCGCGGCCTCGCGCGCGATCTCCTCGATCGCGATCGTCTCCTGGTCGCGGAACGTCCCGAACTCCGGCACCTCGAACTCGTCGCGATAGCTCAACCCGCTCTGGCTCCACAGGACCTCGTCGGTCGAGAGATCGCGGAGCGAGGCCTGCAGTGTCACGATCGCGAGCATCCGGGTCGCCCGGCCTTGGGCGTTGAACTCGACCGGCTCGGTTCGATAGGCCGTGATCGCCCCCTCGAACAGCGCGTCGGCATCCGTGGCCGAGGCCGCGACGTCGTACTGCCCCCGTCGCGATAGCTGCCGCGCGATCTCCTCGGTGATGCGCTGCTCGATCTCCGGACGGGTCGTGCGGTTTTCGAACGGCCGGAGATCGATGACCCGGATGCGGTCCGGAAGAAACGGGCTGGGTCCGGTGCCCTGCAGCTTGTACCCGCAACCCACCACCACCGCCGCGAGCACGACGAAGCTGATGACCCGCAGCCTTCGTCTCATTGCACCACCAGGTTCAGGATCTTGTCGGGCACGTAGATCACCCGGCGGAGGGTCTTGCCCTCGAGGTGGGTCGCGACGCGGTCGTCCCCCTTGGCGGCGTCGAGGGCCTGCTCCTCCGACGCTCCCCGCCCCAGCGTGAGCCTACCCCGGAGCTTCCCGTTGACCTGCACGACCACGGTGATCTCGTCCTCGACCAGCAGAGTGGGGTCGACCTCGGGCCACCTCGCCTGGATGACGAAGCCGTCTCGCCCCAGAGCCTCCCACAGCTCCTCGGCGAAGTGCGGCGCCAGCGGCGCCAGGAGCATCGACGTGTTCTCGAGCGCCTCGCGCGCGGCCCAGCGCGTGGCGGGAGCGGCATCCTCGCGCTCCGTAACCGGCGTGAGGACGTTGACAAGCTCCATGATCGCCGCCACCGCGGTGTTGAGGTGCATCCGCGGTCCGAGGTCCTCGGTGACGCGGCGGATCGTGCGGTGGGTCTTGCGGCGCAGCGCGAGCGCCTCCCCTTCGTCACAGCCCTGCGGCATCCCGGTCCCCGGAGGCGGGAGCAGCGGCCGTATCTTCTCGAAGGTTCGCCACACCCGCGAGAGGAATCGGAAACAGCCCTCGACCCCCGACTCGCTCCAGTCGAGATCGCGCTCCGGTGGCGCCGCGAACAACGAGAACAACCGCGTCGTGTCCGCGCCGTAGCGCTCCACCATGCCTTCCGGCTCCACCACGTTGCCCTTCGACTTCGCCATCTTCGCGCCGTCCTTGATGACCATCCCCTGCGTGAACAACTCGTCGACCGGCTCGTCGACCTCGAGCAGATCCAGATCACGCATCATCTTCGTCCAGAAACGCGTGTAGATCAGATGGAGCGTCGCGTGCTCGATGCCTCCGATGTACAAGCTCACCGGAACCCACGATCGGGCGATCGCCGGGTTGAACGGGGCGATCTCGTTTCGCGGATCGAGATACCGGAAGTAGTACCACGACGAATCGACGAAGGTGTCCATCGTGTCCGTTTCACGACGCGCCGCCTGGCCGCACTTCGGGCAGGTCGTGTTGACGAACGCCTCCACCTGCGCTAGAGGCGATCCGCCCTCTCCGGTCAGCGGAACCTCCTCGGGAAGCAGGACGGGAAGCTGGTCATCGGGGACGGGGACCGGACCACACGCGTCGCAGTAGATCACCGGGATCGGAGTTCCCCAGTAGCGTTGCCGCGAGATCCCCCAGTCCTTGAGCCGGTAGTTGATCGCGGCCGAGCCGAAACCGCGTGCCTCGGCGTCGGCGGACATTCGTTTTCTCGCGTCGACGCTCGTCAGGCCGTCGTACTCGCCCGAATCGTGGACGACGCCGTCCGCAGTCGTCGCCGCCTCGATCGTCGGACCGTCGAGCGGCTCGCCGTCGGGCTCCCGGATGACCGGTCGGATCGGGAGGTCGTATTTTTTGGCGAAGGCGAAGTCCCGCTCGTCGTGTGCCGGCACGCTCATGATCGCGCCGGTGCCGACATCCATCAGCACGAAGTTCGCGACCCAGATCGGGATCTTCTCGCCCGAGTACGGGTTGACGGCATAGCGCCCGGTGAAGACCCCGAGCTTGTCGGCGGACTCCGCAAAACGCTCGTCGAGGTCTCGTGAGAGCTGCTCTTGAACGAAGGCGAGTACCTCGGCCTCGCGCTCCGTGCCGTGAACGAGATCGGCGATCATCGGGTGCTCGACCGCCAGCGCGACGTAGGTCGCTCCGAAGATCGTGTCCACCCTCGTGGTGAAGACCTCGACCGCCTCGGCGTTTCCGTTTACCGGGAAGAACACCCGCGTGCCCTCGCTGCGCCCGATCCAGTTGCGTTGCATCGTGCGGACGCGCTCGGGCCAGTGCTCCAGGCGGTCGATATCGTCCAGGAGCTCCTGCGCGTAGTCGGTGATCCGGACGAACCACTGCTCGAACTCGCGACGCGAGACCGGGTTATCGCAACGCCAGCACCGCCCGCCGGTCACCTGCTCGTTGGCCAGGACGGTCTGGCAATGCTCGCACCAGTTGAGCGGACGCCGGTCGCGGTACGCGATCCCGCGCTCCAGCATCCGGAGGAAGAACCACTGGTTCCAGCGGTAGAACTCGGGTTCGCACGTCGCAATCTCACGGGACCAGTCGTAGCCGAATCCAAGGCGTTGCATCTGTCCGCGCATCGCGTTGATGTTCTCGCGCGTCCACTCGCCCGGAGGGCGGCCGTGCTTGATCGCCGCGTTTTCCGCCGGCATTCCGAACGCATCCCAGCCGATCGCGTGCAAGACTTGCTCACCGGACATCTTCCGAAAGCGGGCGACCGAGTCTCCGATCGAGTAGTTCCGGACGTGCCCCATGTGGAGCCGTCCGCTGGGGTACGGCAGCATCTCGAGACAGTAAAACCGGTTGGAGGCCCCCTCCGGGTCTCCGGTGCGGAATACACCCGCCTCTTCCCATCTGGACTGCCACTTGGGCTCGACGGTTCTCGGACTGTATTCGGTCATCGTGGTCTCCGCGCGGTCGCGCGAATCGAGGCCGCATCGTAACACACCGGTGGCAGGGTCGCCGTGCCACCGGGACGCGGTCAATCCGCTGCGTCCGGCTCGGCGGGCCGGCGCAGCTCGCCGCGCTCGTGACGGATCCGGATGTCGTCGAGGATGCCGTTGATGAAGGCGCCCGACTCCGCGCTGCCGTACCGCTTGGCGATCTCGATGGCCTCGTCGATGACCACCGCGGGCGGGGTCTCGTCGTCGAAAAGCATCTCGTAAACCGCCAGCCGGAGGACGTTGCGGTCGACGACGGCCATGCGCTCCACACGCCAATGCTCGGCCGAAGCCGCCACCGCGTGATCGAGCGCGACGCGGTGAAGCAACACGCCGCTTACCAGCGCCTGCGCGAAGTCCCGGACGTCCTCGTCTGATTTCTGGCCGCGCCAGAACTCGCGGAAGACGTCCTCGGCAGGCTCCCCGGTCAGATCCACCTGGAAAAGCATCTGCAGGGCGCTTTCGCGCGAGCGTCGCCGGCGGCCCAAGGGCTACCCCAGTCTCCGAAACAGGCTTGCCATCTCGATGGCGGCCAAAGCCGCGTCCCAACCCTTGTTGCCGTACTTCGCGCCGGAACGGTTCAGAGCCTGCTCGACGGTGTCCGTCGTCAGGACGCCGAAGCTCACCGGAACGTCGCCGGCGCTACCGACCTGCGCAAGGCCCTTCGCGACCTCGGCGGCAAGGACGTCGAAGTGCGGTGTCTCGCCCCGGATCAGCGCACCGAGGGCGATGATCGCGTCGACGTTGCCGGCCGCGGCGACCTTGCGTGCCGCCTGGGGGATCTCCCACGAGCCCGGAACCCGTACGACGGTCATGGCGTCCGGGTCGGCGCCGTGCCGCACCAGACAATCCTCGGCGCCGGCCAGGAGCCTCCCGCAGATCACCTCGTTGAATCGAGAGACGACCAGCGTGAATCGGAGCCCTTTTGCGTCCAGCATCCCTTCAACCACCTTTGCCATCGGGGCCTCCCCAAGGGTTTCGTGTGCAACGAGCTGGGGACGGAAGAGATTTCGAGTATAGGAACCGGCTTCGGCGGGTGTCAAGGCGACGGCGTTCGGCCCGATCGCTCACAACCCCGTGAGATCCTGGAATCTGGTCACGTCCCGGAAGTCTCGGAACCGACGGACGATCTCCTCCGTCGTCAGCGTGCGCAGCCGGTCGAGCGAGAACTCCTCGACCTGGAACGATGCCATGATCGTGCCCGCGACCGCCGCTCGCCGATAATCGCGCTCACCGCTCTCCCTGCGGGAGGCGAGGTACCCGAGAAACCCCCCGGCGAACGAGTCCCCCGCCCCGGTGGGGTCCATCACCCGGCGGACTGGATAAGCCGGAAGCACGAAGACTCCCTCGGAATCGACGACGATGACGCCGTGCTCTCCCCGCTTGATCACGACCACCTCGGGGCCCATCGCTCGGATCTCGTCGGCGGCCTCGAAGACGTTGGTCTTCCCCGTCAGGTCGCGGGTCTCGCCGTCGTTGATCAGCAGGATCCCCACGCGGCCCAGCGTCTTGACGAGCGCATCACGCTTGGCGTCGATCCAGAAGTTCATCGTGTCCAAGGCGACGATCTCGGGTGCACGAACCTGCTCGAGAACCTGCCACTGCAGCTCGGGGTCGATGTTGGCGAGAAAAACGACGGGCGTATCCGCCCACGTCGCGGGGAGCTGGGGCTGGAAGTCGGCGAAGACGTTCAACTGGGTGTCGAGCGTGGTGCGGTTGTTGGGATCCTCCCCGTACTCCCCGGACCAGCGGAAGGTCTTCCCCGGTACACGCTGCAGCCCGTCGATGTCCACGTCGTGTTCGCGAAAGGGTGCCATGTGCTCATCACCGAAGTCCTCGCCGACCACGGCCACCAGACGGACACGGGCAAAGAACGACGCGGAGATCGAGAAGTGCGTAGCCGATCCGCCCAGCAGGTCGGTCTTGTCCGCGAGAGGTGTACGGATGGAATCGAACGCAACGGACCCGACGACGAGAATCGACACCGGTACCTCCTCCAGGGCAGGATGCGGAACTACTTCAGATAGGGACCGAGAAGCGGTCCGAGTCGTTGACGTGCTTCCTTCGAGATCGCGTCGAGCGGCGTGATGATGGCGTCCCGGAGAGCGTGGGCACAGCGGCATGCATCGTGCCGCGCACCCAGGTCTCGGATGGCCCGGGCGATCGACTTTTGCGCCACGCGAGAGTTGACCTGGAGATTCTCGATCAGGGCTTCGACCGAGACATCCTCCTCCTCTTCGTGCCAGCAGTCGTAGTCGGTCACGAGCGCCATCGTCGCGTAGCAGATCTCGGCCTCGCGCGACAGCTTGGCCTCCTGAAGATTCGTCATGCCGATGACATCGGCGCCCCACTCGCGGTAAAGCATCGACTCGGCGCGGGTGGAAAACGCGGGACCCTCGATACAGACGTAGACGCCCCCGTCGTGCGCACGGGCACCCGCCCCGACCGCCGCGTTCAGCAGCGCCGTCCTGACCTCGGGACAGATCGGGTCGCCGAACGAGACGTGCGCGGCGACGCCGTCGCCAAAGAAGGTCGAGGCCCTCAACCGCGTTCGGTCGATGAATTGATCCGGAAGAACGACGTCGCGCGGGTGGAGATCCTCACGCAGCGAGCCGACGGCCGACGCCGACAGGATGCGCTCGACACCGAGCATCTTCATGGCGTAGATGTTCGCGCGGTAGTTGATCTCGCTCGGGATGAGGCGGTGTTGCTTCCCGTGCCGGGCGAGAAACGCCACGCGCCGGCCCTCCAGCGTGCCGATGTGGAGGGCATCGGAAGGGGCGCCGAAGGGTGTCTCGAGAGCGACCTCGTCGGCTTCCTCGAACCCCGCCATGCCGTACAGGCCGCTGCCGCCGATGATGCCGATCTCCGCGGAGATGTCCTTGGCCAAGGGCTGGTTCTCCTCTCTCACCGTAAAGCGCCGGCGCCGATGCCCAGCAGGGCGTTCGCTTCACGACCGAGATCCTCCGGCCGCGCGACCCGCACCTCGGACCCACGCCACGAGAGCCGGGCGCCGATCGGAGCCGCGTCCACCGCCGTCCCCGTTCGCACGATCGCCCATCCCGACGACTGGTTCAGAGCCGCGCGGCGCAGGGCCGCGACGGTCGGGGCTCCCGGCGGTCCTTCGATCGTGATCACCAGGGGCTCGGCGATCCATTCCTCGATGGCGACTCCGGCTTCGACACCGAGCATGCGGTAGGTCGTGAGGTCGCCGGCGAAAGCCTCCAGGATCGACGCCGCGCGATCGCGATAACCGTCGCCCTGCCCCAGAAGCGTCAAACGGATCATGGCTCTCGCGAGCCGTACGTTCGGCTTCAGAGGGCGGCGTGGGTTGCCGAGGATCCCCAGCGGCGCGGCCCCGGCGAGATGGTCGCGGAGCGGTCCGATACCGGGATCGCCCAGGTTGGCCACGGCGAAGTCCACGATGTCACGGGCCGTCTCGAGATAGCGTGCGTCTCCCGTGCTCTCGTGGGCATCGAGCAGCCCCAGCGCGACGTCCGCCTGGGTCTCGAGATAGCGCCGCTGGCTCGCGGGAGTCTCCATGACGTGAACCGCGCCCCGCGCCCGCTCGTACCCGTGCTCGAGCACGATGTCGAGCGCTTGACGCCC
>JBFJTV010000117.1:0-7812 GCA_041625075.1 Candidatus Polarisedimenticolaceae bacterium
CGCGGGCGTCACGGTGAGGGGTCCAACAAGACCGGGCGGTCGGGTGGGGACCACGTCATCCGGGTGCCGCCCGGAACGCTCGTTCTGGACTCCGAGTCCGGACAGCTGCTGGCCGACCTCGCGAGACCCGGTCTGCGGTTCGTGGCCGCCGCCGGGGGGCGAGGCGGCCGGGGAAACGCCCGCTTCGCGACGTCGAGAAACCGCGCTCCGCGGCGACACGAACCGGGCGAGCCCGGTGAAGTCCGATCGTTCCGGCTCGAGTTGAAGCTCCTCGCTGACGTCGGTCTCGTGGGGTTCCCCAACGCCGGGAAGTCCACGTTGATCTCCCGTATCTCGGCGGCCCGCCCGAAGATCGCCGACTATCCGTTCACGACGCTCGAGCCGTCGCTCGGCGTGGTCGATGCGGGCGACTACCGCTCGTTCACGGTCGCCGACATTCCCGGTCTCATCGAGAACGCCCATCGGGGCGCGGGGCTGGGGCATCGCTTTCTCCGGCACATCGAACGCACCCGGCTGCTTCTTCATCTCGTCGATGCCATGACGCCCGACCGGGACCCGATCGAGAGCATCGAGACGACCAACCGGGAGCTCGAGCTTTACTCTCGGGAGCTCTCACGCAAGCCTCAGATCGTCGTCCTGACGAAGTCCGATGTCGTTCCCGACGACAAGATCGCCGCCGTTCGCGAGTGGGCGGAGAACCACGATCTTGCGTCTGTCGTCATCTCGGCGGTCACCGGCGATGGAATCCCGGGGCTGATTCGCGAGATCCGCGACCGTCTCGATCGTGTTCCCTCGACCGGAACGGAGCGACGGCCGACCGCCATCCTGGGGGGGAGCTTTGATCCGGTGCACTCCGGACACCTCCACGTTGCCGAATGGGTCAGGCGTGTCTTCTCGCTCGACGAGGTGCGTCTGGTCCCGTGCGCGATACCCGCAATCAAGACTCGCGTGTTGACGCCGGTCGAGCACCGCGTCGCGATGCTGCGTCTCGCGATCGAGGGCGAGCCGTCGCTGACGATCAGTACGATCGAGCTCGACCGCGGAGGTGTGTCCTACACCATCGAGACGCTGCGCGCGATCGTCAACGACGATCCGGCGCTGGCGCCGCTGTTCGTCGTGGGGATGGATTGGCTGCCGGAGATCCACGCCTGGCGCGGCTATCGCGAGCTGATCCGCGAGTTCGATCTGATTGCCGTGGATCGGCCGGCCGGCGAGGACGACCGCGCAACGCCCGTTCTCGACGATGAGATCGCGGACAGAATCGTCACGGTTCCGGGGCGCGAGGACGGCATCGCCGAATTCGACGGGTCGCCTCCCGGGTCGGGTGGTCGTATCTTTCACGTCGCGATCCCGCCGATGGACGTCTCCTCGAGTCTCGTTCGAGCGCGGGTCGCCGAGGGAGATTCGCTGGCGGGACTTGTGCCGTCACGGGTAGCCCGCTATATTCAGGAGCACCGACTCTACCGACGGGAGGAAAGCAGCTGACCCCGGAACTTGCTCACGCCGTCGATGCCGCCCGGGACAGGAAGGCTGAAGACATCGCCGTTCTCGACCTTCACGGCCGCTGCGATTTCACCGATTACTTCGTCATCTGTCATGGCACCTCGGACCGCCAGGTCGTCGCCATTGCCGAGGCGGTCGAGGAGCGTCTGAGCAAGGAGCTCGAGCTCGAGCCCGGTCACATCGAGGGCAAGCGCACCGGCGACTGGGTGCTTCTCGACTACATCGACTTCGTGGTCCACGTCTTTCTAGAGGACAAGCGCTCGTTCTACGGGCTCGATCGCCTGTGGGGGGACGCCCCCCGTCTGCAGTTGCCTTCGGAGGACGGCTCCAAGACGGGCGCGCCACAACCCCCCGCCCCCGCTTCCTGACCCGGTCCCCGCCTCCCTACGGGATGCCTGTTGGAGTTTCCGACACGGAACGCGGCGGTTCGCCGTTTGCTCGACGTCGCGACACGTGTGGCTCGCACCGACGTGGGCGTGCTGGTGACGGGCGAATCCGGAACCGGGAAGAACCGGCTGGCCCGGCTGATCCACGACCGAAGCCGGCGAAGCACCGGACCCTGGGTCGAGGTGCCGTGTGCCAACCTTCCCGCCGGACTCGTCGAGAGTGATCTCTTCGGTCACGAGCGTGGCGCGTTTACGGGAGCGATCGGTGAAAGGGTCGGCCGGATGGAAGACGCAAACGGCGGCACTCTCTACCTCGACGAGATCCAGGAGCTCGACCCGCCGGTCCAGGCCAAGCTGTTGCGCGCGATCGAGCAACGGCGGTTCGAGCGTCTGGGCGGCGTCGAGACGATCGCCGTTGACGTTCGTATCGTGGCGTCGACGAGTGGCGACCTCGCCGGGTTGCTCGCGAGCGGGCGCGTGCGCGAGGACTTCTATTACCGCCTCAGCGTCGTGAGGCTGCACCTCCCACCTCTTCGCGACCGCCCCCGAGACATACGCCCTCTTGCGGAGAGGTTTCTCGCCACGGCGGTAGCCCGACATCGGTTGCCGGAACGCGTGCTCTCCGGGCAGGCGGTCGCTGCCCTCGAGCGTCACGACTGGCCCGGCAACATCCGTGAGCTCCGACACGTCGTGGAGTTCGCCGCCATCCTCTCGGGCGGTCGGGAGATCGGGCTGTCGGACCTCCCGGGGGAGATGATGGGGTCGCCGCGATCGAGGCTGCGTGTCGCGGCCGCCGACGGGATGACGCTCTCGCAGGTCGAGAACGCGTACATCGACGAGGTGTTGCGCCGGACCCGCGGGAACAAGAGCGCGGCGGCGCGCATCCTCGGCATCCACCGCAAGACCCTCCACGACAAGCTTCGTCGAAGACGGGGACGTGTACCAAACACCGGTTTTGGGGACACCTTGAAATAGGCGCTCGTGCTTTTCGCGATATTGCTTGGAGTATCTTAAGGTGTCCCCAAAACGTGGGTTTGGTACACGTCCCCTGAGGGGTCTTGCACGCATGAAGATCAAAGTGCTCTCGGTCGGCAGGCCGAAGGACGCGAGGTGGGTCGCGTTGCACGATGATTACGCGAAGCGCATCACGCGCCTCGGCGTCCCCTACGACACCGCCTGGGTCCGCGAGGTCCGACCCGACGGGGCGTTCTCGGACGATCACGTCCGCGAGCGGGAGGCCGCGGCGCTGACCGAGGCGCTGGACCCGAAAAGCACGGTGGTCGCGCTCGACGCCTCGGGCGAGCTTCTCGACAGCAAAGGGCTCGCCTCGCGGCTCGAACGTTGGGCGGCCCGCCACGCGAGCTTCGTCATCGGAGGCCCGCTGGGCCTGCACCGCTCGCTGGGCGGACGGGCCGATGCCGCCTGGTCACTGTCGCCGCTCACGTTCCCCCATGAGATGGTCCGAGCGGTCCTGGCGGAGCAGCTCTACCGCGCGCTCACGATCCTCCGCGGGGTTCCGTACCATAAATGAGCCGCACCGGCCGCAACCGTTTCGATTTGACGCTCAACGACCCGTGGATTAATCTTTCCCCGCCGGCACGGATGACCGAAGAGCACGGGATCCGGCGATGAAAATTCGGACGTTTCTATCCATCCTTCTCTTGCTTGCCGTGAGCTACGGCCTCGCCGAGCTTGCGGTCAAGAACCAGGAGGTCCTGCAACAGGACGTCCGGCTGTGGGGCGGCACGTCGCTCCCGGTGGGTTTGATGTTGCTGGTCTTTCTGCTGGTGGGGTTTCTGATCACGATCGTCTTCGGGATCTCTCGCGAGGCCGGCCGCATGCTCGACCGCTGGCGCTCGCGCCGCACCCGTCGTCGCGCCGAGGAGATCGAGGAGGAGTACTCCCGCGGCCTCGTCGCCGTGCTCGAGGGCAGCGAGGAGGAAGCGCTTGGTCACTTTCGGGCCGTGCTCGAACGCGACAGCCGGCATTTCAATACGTTGCTCAAGCTCGGTGAGGTTCTACGCCATCAGGGCCGTCACGAGGACGCCATCGAGTATCACCGTAAGGCGCAGAACCTCAAGGACGACGACACCCGGCCGTTGTACGCCCTGGTCGAGGACTACGAGGCCAAGGGTGACATGGACCGCGCGCGCAACGTCCTCGGGAAGATCATCGGGATCAACAAGCATTCGGTGTCGGCGTGGCGCAAGCTCCGCTCGCTGCACGTCAAGGAAGAGAACTGGGACGATGCGTGGGCGGCCCACCAGAAGGTCGAGCGTTACTCGACGACGCGGGATCCGGCCGACCGCCGGGTGGGTCATGGGATCCGCTACGAGATCGCGGGCGCACGCCTCCGCGCCGGCAAGTCCCGCGAGGCGGTCGGTCTGCTGCGCCGGCTTCTCAAGGAAGACGCGCGGTTCATCCCGGCCCACGTCCGGCTCGGAGCCGCGCTCGAGGATGAGGGTCAGGAGACCCAGGCCGTCGAGGCGTGGTACCGCGGCTTCGAGAGCACCGGCTCGCCGATCTTCCTGACCACGCTCGAGGACTACTACCTTCGAAGAGAGCAGCCGCTGGCCGCCATCGAGGCGCTCAAGCAGTGCGTCAGCCTGACCGACAAGGACACCCTTCCCAGTTTCTACCTCGGGAAGCTCTACTTCCGGCTCGAAATGCTCGACGACGCGATGTCCACGTTGTCCTCGCTCGAGGGGCGTGCGACCTATGCCCCGACGCTGCACTTCCTTCTGGGACGCATCCACGAGCGGCGCCGGAACTACCGTGAGTCCGCGTTCGAGTACCGCAAGGTGATCAAGGAGATGGAGCTCGTCCAGATCGAGTACCGCTGCGCGGCTTGTGGTGAGGAGTCCATGGAATGGACGGCGCGGTGCGTCGCCTGCGGTGAGTGGAATGGCGTCGAGGTCAACTTCCGCGAGGAGATCTCGCTCGAAGAGCTCGGACTCGCACCCGCACCCGTCTACACGAGCCGATAGTCCTCACGGTCCCAACGCCTCCCCGACGGCGCGATCTTTGGACGCAACCGGCAGGAACTCCCTTGCGCGCCGCGCCGGTCACCGGCTGCGATCGCTCGGACGCCGCCGGCTGGCGATGATCCTCGACTTCCTCCTGCCGACGGATTGCTTTGGCTGCGGTCGAGCGCTCGACGTCTTCCAGCTTCACGGAGCGTGTCTGGCGTGCTGGTCGTCTCTTGCGACGATCCGCGCACCGTGGTGCCCGGGGTGCGGCGCGCCGCGGCCCCCCGGCACCGATCTTCTGGGACCGGCCCGCGGACGATGCGCCGACTGCCTGCTCCAACCCCCGACGCTCGACGGCGTGAGGGCCGCCGTGGAGTACGACGCGCTGGCGCGGCGGTTCGTGCTCCGCGCGAAGTTCGGAGGACGCCGGGAGCTTTACATGCCGATGGGGCGACAGATCGGCCGCGCTCTCGGCCCGTGCGTGCGCCCGAAACGATGGACGGCGATCGTCCCGGTCCCCGCGCACCCGTGGACCGAGCTTCGGCGTGGTTTCAATCCCGCGCTCGAGATCGCGAGGAGCACCTCGCGGATCGTCGGCACGCCCATCCGCGCAGGATGGCTGCGTCGTCGTCTCGGCCGTCCCCGCGCGGTCAAGCGTCTCGACCCCGCCCGACGAAGACAGGCCCTTGCCGACGTCTTTGTCGCGAGCCGTCGAGCCGCGGGGCAGAGAGTGCTCTTGGTGGACGATGTCTACACCACGGGGGCGACGGCGGAGGCCTGCGGCGCGGCGCTTCGATCGGCCGGCGCCGAGAAGGTCTCGCTCGGCGTCTGGGCCCGGACGCCCCTGCGGGGCCCGGGGCTTTGACCTATAATGTGCGCTTCGTCGACAACCCAAGACCTACTGGAGTCGGATTCGAGGAGATGAGTATGCGTCGTAGGGTCGTAGCGATGCTCCTGCCCGCCGTCGTGGGCCTCACCGCGTTGACCGTGGCGTCCGCGCAGGAGTCCGGTTCGAGCGGCGTGTGGGCGCTGATCGAGCTCAACCAGCGCGTGTATTACGCGGGGGAACCGTTCAACGTTCGCGTCAGTATCGGCAACGGCGGCGACGAGACCGTGAGCAACCCCGTCAAGTCACCCCTCTTCAAGGGCTTCAAGGTCCGGCCGGTCGGAGGTGACCCGATCGCACCGACGGGAACGCCGGCGGAGGCCGATCCGCAACGCCCCGCGAAGCTGGGTGGGAAGGGCTTTTACGGTGGTGTCGTCGATCTGACGACGGTCTACCCGGAGCTGCTCTCCACCGGACACTTCGAGATCGAGTGGTCCGAGGCGGGCGTCCAGTCGAACTCGCTTTCCGTCAAGATCATCCCGCGGTTCGACAGGACGGCCGAATACCGCGCCGTGATCGAGACCGACCAGGGCCAGATCGTCATCAACTTCTTCGGAGATGTCTCGCCGATCGCGGTCAAGAACTTCGTCGATCTCTCGCGCGCCAGGTTCTATGACGGTCTGACCTTTCACGAGGTTCGGCGCGATCACTACATCGTCGGCGGGGATCCGACGGCGACCGGGAGCGGTACGGCCGGGTACAGCTATCCGGCGGAGATGTCCACCACGCCGGCCATCGCGGGGACCGTGTTGATGAAGCCGGTCGGACCCACGCCCCCGGCCAACAGCTCGCAGTTCGTGATCCTGCTCCGTCCCGAGCCCGCGTGGATCGGGCAGCTCACCGTCGTGGGTCAGGTGGTCAAGGGACTCGACACCGTGCGCAAGATCTCGCAGGTGCCGGTTCTCGGGGCGGCGAGTGAGCAACGCCAGGTCCACAAGCCGCAGTCCGACGTTCGCATCAAGTCGATCACCATCGAAGAAAACACGAAGTCCGGCGCCTAAAGGGAAGCCGCCAGATAACGTCCCGTGTGGCCGTCCGAACGTGCGACGGTGTCGGGCGGGCCCTGCGCGACCAGCCGGCCTCCCTCCGGCCCCCCGCCGGGCCCGAGATCGATCACCCAGTCCGCGGCGCGGATCAGCTCGAGGTGATGCTCGACGACGATGACCGTGTGGCCCTCGTTGACCAGGCGGTCGAGCACGGCGAGCAGCACGCTCAGGTCGTGGAGATGGAGCCCGGTCGTCGGCTCGTCGAGGAGAAAGACCCGGGGTCCGGGTCTCCTGACCCCGAGGTGGGCGGCCAGCTTGAGCCGCTGGGACTCTCCGCCGGACAACGTGGGCGCGGGTTGACCGAGCCGAAGATACCCGAGCCCCGTTTCGGCGAGGACTTCGAGCCGACCGGTGACGTCGGGAGCGTCCTCGAAGAGCCGACGCGCCTCGTCCACGGTCATCGCGAGGATCTCGGCGACGTTGAGACCTCGATAACGGATCGCCAGCGCGGCGTTACCGAAGCGCGAGCCGCCACACGCTTCACAGGGAATCACGAGATCGGGCAAGAAGTGCATCTCGACGGTCTGCGCTCCAGTGCCGTCGCAATCCTCGCACCGCCCACCGGGGATGTTGAACGAGAAGAACCCGGCCTTGAACCCGGCGGCGCGGGCACGCGGGGTTGCCGCGAGTCGTTTGCGGATGCCCTCGAAAGCCTTGACGTAGGTGACCGGATTGCTGCGCGGCGTCTTTCCGATCGGCGACTGGTCCACCGACTCGACCGCCTCGAGGCCACCCGTGCCGCGTAAGTCACGATAGGCACCGACGTCCGCGGCGCGTCCCTCGATGTCACGGCGAAGCGCGCCAGCGAGCGTGTCCTCGACGAGGCTCGACTTGCCCGAGCCCGAGACTCCCGTGACCACGGTAAGACACGCCCTTGGAAACCGGACGTCGATGTCGTCGAGATTGTGCGTGGTTGCCCCCGACAGCTCCAACCAGTCGTCGTGTCCGGGTTGTCTTCGGGGCCGCGGCGCGGCGATCTCGCGGCGCCCGGCAAGATAGTCTCCCGTCAGAGAACCCTCGGC
>JBFJTV010000118.1:0-7785 GCA_041625075.1 Candidatus Polarisedimenticolaceae bacterium
CCCCCCAGGCCATTGAAGAGCAACGACCCGATCCTAACACCGCCCGGGCTCGTAAAAAACCCGTAAAAAGAGGCTCTTGGGCCTCCAGAGCGATGGCGCGACCGCTCGCCTTCGCGAACAATGAAACCATCGCGTGGCTGACCCGTACTCTTTCTTGACGTCGGTCCTCGGCCCGGGGGCCCCGTCTCGGAGCGCTCGTGAGTAACCCGCCGACCACCCAGACCCGACCGATCCAACCCGACGCTCTCGAATCCGCCGCGGACGAAGATCTCGTTGCGCTGGCCGTCGAGGGTCATCGCGAGGCGTTCGAGAGTCTCGTTCGCCGCCATCAGCGACCTCTGGTCAACCATCTCTACCGGCTCACCGGTCTGCGGGACGGCGCCGTCGATCTTGCCCAGGAAGTGTTCATCAAGGTGTACATGTCCCTGAGCAGCTTCGATCCGCGGTATCGCTTCACGACCTGGCTCTATCGCATCGCCTCGAACTGCGCGATCGACTATCGCCGCAAGAAAAAGCCGCAGACGTGCTCGATCAACCAGCCGATGACGGGCGAGATCGATCAGACGTTCGAGCCCTCGCTGGTCGGTTCGGAGCCGACGCCGCACGATGCTTACCGACTCAAGGAGCTCCAGGGGAGGCTCGAGACCTCGATCCAGGACCTCCCTCAGAACTATCGCCACCTGATTCTTCTTCGGCACCGTTTCCATATGCGCTACGACGAGATCGCTCGCGCGACCCGTCTTCCCATCGGGACGGTCAAGAACCGCATCTTCCGGGCTCGCGAAATGCTGAAGGCGCGTCTTTCCGACCTGCTGGACAACGAGGGGTAAATGATGGCGAGCTGCCGTGCGATACGACCCGTGCTTCGACGCGCCGTCGAGGGTGAAACCACCCCCGGCGAGTCGCTCTCGATCGCGAGCCATCTCGGCAAGTGCACGGGCTGTCGCATCGTGTTCGCCCGCGAACAGCGTCTGGCACGGTTGCTCGACGGACTCGAGGATCCGTTGCTGGTCGATGACGGTTTCGTGCAAGGCGTGATGTCCGCGATCCCGGACTCGCCACCGGCGGCCGACCGTCGACGCGGTCTCAAGCTCGCCGGGATCTTCGGCTTGCTCGCCCTCGGGGCAGGCGCGCTCGAGGCCGCGACCATGAGCACGGGCGGCGGCGGCTTTCGGAGCCTGCTTGGTTTCTCCTACGAGGGGGTGGAATCGGTTTTGCAGATGATCGGTGGAATCGTGAGGGCCATCCCACTCGCGGTCGCCAACCTCGACCCGCAGGTCGGGCTCCTGCCGGTTCTCGCCGCCCTGATCATGCTCTACCTCGGTGGAGTCGAATGGGCGAGCCGCCTCGTTCAGTGGAGCCCGAGACTCTTCATCCGCTTGTTCAGCGCAGGGACGGTCAGACCGAGCCGCTTGGCGGCCGAAGCGAGGTCGCTGCGCTCCTCGGCAAGAATCCGCCGCACGTAATACCGTTCGAATCTCTTCAGACCTTCCTTGAGGGACTCGAACTCCCGGTAGAGATCCTCCGTGGGACGGTGCGCGCCACCCAACTCCTCGGGTAGATCCTTGACCTGAACGACCTCGCCGGCCGCCATAAGGATCAGTCGCTCGGCGAGGTTGCGCAGTTCGCGGATGTTTCCCGGCCACGGATGGGAGACCAGCGCGGACAGCGCCTCCTGCCCCAGCTTCTTCTCGGGTCGCCCGTACTCCCTCGACAGGTCCCGCATGAAGCGTTCGAGAAAGAGCGGAACGTCCTCGCGGCGCTCGCGTAGCGGAGGCAAGTCGATCCGGATCACTTCCACACGTTGGCGGAGGGCGGGTCGCAGCCCCGACGGCTCCGGCCCGGTGCTCGCGAGGACGCGGACATCCGGGGAACTCTCGGTTCTCGACTCGAGCACGCCTGCCAGGCGGTCCTGTAGCCCGGAGGCGAGCGCGTCGAGATCGTCCAGGAAGAGCGTTCCCCCCCTCGCCAACTGCAGCCTCCCGCCGTCGTCGCCGAACAGGGCGTTCTTCGCGGCGGTGTCCCCGAGCGCCGCGCACGGCACGGCGACAAAGGCCTCGGCGGAGCGCCGCCCGGTCCCGTGAATCCGACGGGCGATGGTTTCACGGCCCGATCCGCGCTCGCCGCAGACCAACACCGGCGCCTCGCTGGCGGCCGCGGCCGAGACCTCGGACCGCAGACGCTCCGCCACGGCGCTGCGTCCGAGAATCTCGGTATCCCTGTAAAGCTGGTCGAGCAGGCGACGGTTGCGACGCTCGAGCCGCCGCTGCCGCAGTGCGTTGCGCATGACGAGCAGGGTCTTTTCGAGCGACAGCGGCTTCTCGATGAAGTCGAAGGCTCCGAGCTTGGTCGCTCGGACCGCGGTATCGATGGTGCCGTGCCCCGAGATCATGACGACCTCGGAGTCGATCCGCCGATCGCGAAGCTGGATGAGCGTTTCCAGACCGTCGATCCCCGGAAGCCAGACGTCGAGAAGCACAGCGTCGAAGCTGTCGGTCTCGAGAGCGGCAAGGCCCTCCTCTCCCGACTCGACGGTGCGCACCTCGAAGCCCTCGTCCTCGAGGATTCCCTCCAGGGCCGCCCGCACCCCGGGTTCGTCGTCCACGACCAGGATTCTGTCTGCCATCGTCCCCTCGATTGGATGAGTCTGTTAGCCCGGAATCTCGATCACGAACCGGGCTCCCTGGGGATCGTTGTCCTCGATCCGGATCGACCCGCGATGATCGGTCACGACGCGGTGCACGATCGCGAGACCGAGCCCCGTTCCCCTTCCCTTGGTCGAGAAGTACGGCGCGAACATCTTGGCGCGATCCCCCGGCGCGATCCCGGGGCCGGTGTCCGAGACCTCGAGGTGCAGCGTCCCGGGCCCCGAGTGCGGACGCGTGCTGATCCGGATGGTCCCGTCGCCGCTCACCGCCGCGACGGCGTTGTCGATCAGGTTGATCAGCGCACGACGCATCTGCTCGGGATCAACCTCGATGACACCCACCTGCGGATCGGTGTCGACCTCCCAGGTCACGCCGGGGACACCTCGGTAGAGCGCCAGCGCCGAGTCGACCACCTCGTTGAACTCGACGGGCTCGGGTGAGACCTCGGGCATCCGCGCGAACCGTGAGAACTCGTCGACCAACCCCTTGAGCGCCGAGACCTCTCGCTGGATCGAGTCGGTGGCCTCGGGGAGGAGATGCTCGAGGTCGCTCTGATCGGTATCGAACTTCTTGCGCAGCCGCTGTGCCGCCAGTTGGATGGGGGTCAGGGGATTCTTGATCTCGTGGGCGATTCGTCGCGCGACCTCGCGCCACGCGGCGGCCTTCTGCGCCCGGAGCAGGTCGGTGAGGTCTTCGATCATGATCAGCGTACCGGCCTTGCCCGCAGTCACGGGGAGCGCCGACGCCTGCACGGCGATCGAGAGCGTCTCGCCATCGCGCACGACGGTCAGGTCACGGCGAACCTCGCCCCCCGTGCGTCCCTCGACCTCGTCGAGCAGATCCGTCAACGGCTCCAACCCGGCGACGTCGAGGACAACCCTCGCGCGGTCGCCCGTCCGGATCCTGCAGCCGAGGATGCCCTCGGCGGCCGGGTTCGCCGTCGTCACGCGTCCCTGACCGTCGAGAGACATCACGCCGGTCGAGAGATTCGACAGCAGGGTCTCGATATACCGGCGCCTCTCGTCGAGCGCGCGGTTCGACCTTCTCAGCTCGCCCGTCGAACGGGTGATGACCTCCTGGCTCTCCTGGAGCTGAGCCGCCATGTCGTTGAACGCCTCGACGAGTGTCCCCGCCTCGTCGCCGACGGTGCTCTTGACGCGGACGCCGAGGTTGCCGGCGGCGATCTCGCGGCTCGCGTCGGCGAGCTCCCGGATGGGCTCGCTGATGCGCTTCGAGAGGTAGAAGCCCATCCAGGTCGCGAGAAAGACACTGGCGAGAAAGATCAGCGTGAGGAGCAACAGATAGGTCCCGATCAGCTCGTCGCGTCGCGCCTCGAACTGCCGGAACTCCTCGTTCGCGCGTGAGATCTGCTCCAGTCGACCGGCCAGTGCGTGTGGGAGAAAGATTCCCACTGCGACGACGCCCTCCGGACCCGCGGCTGCGGTGCCCGGCCGGCCGTAAATCGGGGTCAACGCGTGGGCCATCAGACCCGTCCCGAGATAGTCGAGGCGCGTGATCGCAAGCCCCCGATCGAGGACCTCCGCGATGTCTTCGCGGATCGTCGCGGGCTCGTCCGTCTCGGACGCGTCGAACTCGACCGTGGCGTCGATGAGCCTGGCCACGGTCTTCTCCCCGGAGGTCACGACGATCAGGTTCAGCTCCTCCTCGTCCATCCAGTTCTTGAGCAACCTCTCGAGGCTCCCGGCGCGGTCACCGTGCAACGAGTCGTTTCTCCGGATCTCCTTGGCGATGCGGTCGGCCTGGTCGAGACAGCGGGCCTTGAGAAAGTCGGTCCAGTCGTCGACGATCTCCTTCGAGTACAGCGTGATGTCCTCGACCGGGGTCTCGAGCATCCCGTCGACGGTTTCGCTGATCACGGCTCCCGCCCCGTAAAACAGGACGGCGGCAGGCGGCAGGACGAGAAAGAGAAAGAAGAACACCAGCTTGGTGCGCAGTCTCGAGCCCAGCACACCGCGTTGGCGATCCATGATCAGCCGGACGAGGTTGCGGATCAGGATGCCGGCGAGCCCGAGGGCGAGAACCACGACGGCGATGGGGAGGAGTGGGAGAAGAACGTCTACCTCGGGCGCGGCCTTTCCGAGGAGGATGCGCCGCACCATGATCCAGATCGCGGCGACCGCCAACACCAGCAGCAACACGACGACGGTGCGCGCCACCTTGTGCCGGAACGGCGCCATCAGGGTTCCATCCAGGTCTCGGCGGATGTCGTTCGGATCGACGGGAAAATCAGCATCACGAACTTCTTGCCGAGCTCGCTTCGGACCTTGACCTTGACGCGCTCGGCGATATCGGGCGGGTCGGGCAACGGCACGCCGTCGAGCGTCGTCATCCACGACTTCATCTCGTCGAGAGAAGTCGTTGTCTTGGTGTCGACATGGTCCGGCGGCGTCGACTCCTTGGGCCAGTCCTTGCCGCGCACCTCGCGGCTGAGCTCGTACCGCTTCGTCAGCGTGTCGTACTGCACTCGCGTGATCACGACGGTACGCGCCAGGGTCCTTCGGGGGAAGATCCCCATCACACGCTTGCCGACGATCTCGGCGCGGTGCTGGAACTTCAGAGGAATCCCCGAGTGGACGCGCGTGAGGTCCTCCGCGGTGACACCGCGGACGATGTCATACGACACCGAGACGTCACCGTCGTCGCGGACGACTTCCAGATTGGTGACGACCGGGCCTTCGCGACCCTCCGCGTGCCCGTCTGCGGGGGCGGCCACTGTCAGGATCCAAACGGTGCCGATACAGACGGATCGGATCACGGGCGGCTCCGCCCTCCCTCGCGATCGGCGCGTTCGGGGATCGCGGAGACCTCATCGACCCACGGGCCGAGGTGCCACGAATCCCGGGCGACACGTATCTTGCGGGCGAGACCCGCGTGCATCTCGTGTCCCGCCCTGTAGGCGACGACATGCCCGAGAAGAGGGTATCCCAGAAGCGAGAGATCGCCGGTCAGGTCGAGCATCTTGTGGCGAACGAACTCGTCATCGAACCGCAGGCCGGGGTTGATGATTCCGTGGTCCCCCACGACGATGGCGTTGTCGAGCGACCCTCCGAGGGCGAGACCTGCGCGGCGAAGGGCCGCGACGTCGCGTTCGAACGTGAAGGTCCTTGCCGGTGCGAGCTTGTCGACAAACATGTCCTCCCGCCACAGACTGGCGGTCAGCTCCTGGTAGCCGAGGCTGGCGTGGTCGAAGTCGATGGCGTAGGTCACTCGGTACTCGTTGTAGGGGTAGACCGCGATCTTCTTTTCGTCCTTGGTGACCTCCAGCGGGCGAACGATCGTGAGGTATTCGCGCTCGACGGTAAGCTCGCGCCGTCCGGCGTCCAGGATCGCGTCCACGAAGGGCCGCGACGAACCGTCGATGATCGGGATTTCGGGGCCGTCGAGCTCGGCGATGACATCGTCCACCCGAAGGGCGTAGAGCGCTGCCATCAGGTGCTCGATGGTGCTCACGGACTCCCCCCCGCGCTCCAGAACGGTCGCGTACGCACTCGGGCCGGCGTAGTCGAGGGTCGCCGGGATCGAGAGCCCGTCCCTGTCCGTCCGGACGAAGACGACGCCGGTCTTGGCCGCCGCCGGCCGCAGCCGGAGGTGGACGGTGACGCCGCTGTGCACTCCGACACCCTCGAGGTCGACCTCGGAGGCGAGAGTTTGGCGGTAGTGCATACCTGGCTCCGAGAACACACGGACGACAACGCCCATATAGTAGACGGTTTCCGAGGGAGAAGCAGGCCGCGGCGCGCCGCATGACATCGGACGTTCTGTGACGACACCACAGAGCCCGATCGTCGAGCCGGATTCCTTGCGGTATTTCATGCAGCAGGTTTCCATCTTCGAGGGGAATAGGCGTTGACCCCCTCTGGGGCGCGTGGTAGATACACCGTGGCCTCCCTCCGGCGGTCCAAGCCAGGGCTGCAACGCACGTCAAACAACGCGGGGGCGAGGCGGGTTCCGTCTGACCTGAGAAAAAGGGGCTGGTTTGAGGGGATCCGGTAGGCGGGAGTCTGGCCGCCGGCCTACAACTCGCGAGGTCGAGGCGTGACTCGCGGAAACAACGGCGAGCACGACGCAACGCGCCGTGCGCCGCGCCGTAGACGTGCGTCCCGACTGCAGATCGGCGATCCCCGGAAGCACACCGCGGCCGAGGACAGGGGCGCGGCCCGCCCGCAAGAGACGCCCGACGCGTGGTTCAACCTCGCCAACGCCGAGGAGAATCGAGGCGAGTTGGACAAGGCCGTCGAGCACTACAAGCACGCCATCGAGCTCAAGCCCGACATGTTCGAGGCGTGGAACAATCTCGGGAACACGCTGGTCCGATTGGGCGACCTCGACAAGGCGATCGAGTCCTATCGCAAAGCGGTCGAGATCCGCCCACAGCTCTACGAGGGCTGGTTCAATCTCGGGAACGCGCGGGTCGACCGGAACGAGTTGAACGCGGCGGTGGACGCCTACCACAAGGCGCTCGAGATCCGGCCCGATGTCTTTCAGATCTGGTACAACCTCGGGTACGCGCAAGCGTCGAGGGGAGAGCTCGCCGCGGCGGCCGACTGCTACCGTCGGGCCTCGACCCTCGCCCCGGGCGATTACGGGGTGTGGTACAACCTCGGGAGCGTCCTGCTCGACCTCGGGAACCATGAGGACGCGATCATCGCCAACCGCAAAGCCCTCGACCTTTGCCGCGATGACCACGAGGTGTGGAACAACCTGGGCAATGCCCTCGCTCACGGGGACCGGTTGAGCGAAGCCGTGACCTGCTACCAGCAGGCGCTCCAGATCGACCCCGGCTACGACGTCTCGTGGAACAACCTCGGCAACGTTCTTGACGAGATCGGCGATCTCGAGGCTGCCGCTCGCGCGTTCGAGCGGGCGGTCACGCTGGCCGAGGACAATGCGACCTATCGCTTGAACGTCGCGTCGGTTCTTTCCCGGCTCGATCGTCCCGACGACGCGGTGGACCATCTCGCCCGGGCTCTCGAAATCGAGCCGGAGGTGCGGCAGCTGCTCGCCGGGTTTGCGGAGTTCGTGCCCCTGCTCGACTCGGAGAAGCTGAAGAACCGCTCTTGAAACCGGTCGCGCGGACATGAGAGAGTAGCCGGGTCGAAGCTCGACGGGGCCCTGC